>JBFXEP010000506.1:0-2502 GCA_050179995.1 Hyphomicrobium sp. | reverse complement strand
AAACATCTGGGTGGACCACCACCGCGGCCGCAGGGCTCAGGGTGATCAGCGTCCGATCGACGAGGTCGAGAATCTCGTTGGCATGGACGGGCGCAACATCACCGAGAGCCGACTCACGCTCGCCGCCGTCAACGAAAGCATCTCGCGCCTTCCGCCCGAGCAGCAGGTGCTCGTGGCCATGGTGTGCGTGGAAGGCATTTCCTACAAGGAGGCCGCAAGCATACTTGGTATCCCACTCGGTACCGTGATGAGCCGGTTGTCGCGTGCGCGCCAGGCCCTCTATGCAGCGCTGACGGACACGCCGGTCTCCGCAACCCCAATTCCCATTCCTGCTTCGAGCAGAGAGCGATAAGATGATTCAAGTCCCCGATGAAATGTTGATGGCCTACGCCGACGGCGAGCTGACCGTCGAGGAGACGCAGGCGCTGGAGCAGGTGATGCGCCAGGATCCCGTCCTGCGCACCCGCCTCGAGCCGTTCGTGCAGACGCGCATGCGCCTGTCCTACGCCTTCGATCGCGTCCTGCACGAGCCGGTGCCGGATCGGCTGGTGGCGGCCATTGCTGCGGCCACCGTTCGCCAACAGCCTGCCCCTCCATCCATCGCCGCGCGCGTGTCCGAGCGTGTTCGTGATGCGATGACCGATTTCTTCGACGCGGCATTTCCAAACGGCTTCACCGCGCCCGTAGCGGCCAGCATCGCCGCCATGCTCGTTGTCGGCGGCGCCACTGGCCTGCTCGCGGGACGCTTCATCGGGCCGTCTCCCATGGTCGCCATGAAAGGCGGAGGCATGGTGGCATCCGGCACGCTCGCCTATGCGCTTGAGACGCTGCCAAGCTTGAGCACATCGGCCAGCGGCTCCGACGGCAGCAGGGTGACGCCGACGCTGTCGTTCCAGTCCGCGAAGGACGGCGTGTGCCGCCAGTACCACATCGCCGTCGCGGCTGAGACCCCGGACTACGCCGGCCTCGCCTGCCGTGCGCCGGACGGCGCCTGGCACATCGCCCTGCAGACGGAGACGGTGAAGCTCGCCTCGGCCGCTGGACAGTACACGACGCAAAACGCTCCCGTCGTGCGCGCCATCGCCGATCTGATGGAGAGCCGGATCGAGGGAGAGACCTTCGGCGTGGCCGACGAGTCGGCACGGCTGGCCAACGACTGGCAGCCGCCTGCGCCGCCCCACAACTAGCGCGCTTGCTCTAGCCGCTAGCACCAGACGCGCAAGCGCGCCTACCAGCGGAACTCGGCCACGCCGGCCTTGAGCTTTTGCTTGCGGCTTCCTGCCTTGTCGGCGGCTTTCTTGTTTTTCGCTGCCGGACCTTTCGCCATCATGTCGGCGCGCATGCACGTCTCGGGCGCGAGCACGAGCCCAGCGCCGTAGATGGGATCGCGTCCCGGCTGGCCGAGATCGCGCGTGGAGAAGCGCTCGAGCAGCATGTCCTCGGTGCCGTCGACAATGTCGCTCGCCGCGCGCGTGGCGAGAATGGCGGTGACGAAGGGCACCGCGAAGGACGTACCGGTCCTGAGCCCCTGCTTCCCGTTCGGCAGCGCCGTGAGGATATCGACGCCGGGAGCCGCGAGGTCGATGTAGTCGCCGCGGCTGGCGGCGCGGTAGTTTTCGCCCGCGCGGTTGACCGCCGTCACGGCGATGACGTGCGGATAGGCGCCGGGATAGCTTGGCGGCGCTGCAGGGCCCATGTTGCCCGCTGCGGCGACGAAGATGATGCCCTTGAGGCTCATGCGTTCGATGGTCCGCGCGATGGCGGAGTCGGAAGGTCCGGCGAAGCTCAGGTTGACGATGTCGACGTCGAGCTCGTCGAGCCAGTTCAGGGCATCGAGCAGGCGCACCGTGTCGGTCGTGGCATTGCCCTGCGCGTCGCTGCGGAAGGCCGTGGCGAGCAGGAACGTCGCGTCGGGCACCAGGCCGGGCGTGCCGCTCTGCGGATCGCCCGCAAGCAGCGACAGCACGGCCGTGCCGTGCCAGTCCTCGTCGGAGGGCGTCGCGCCCTCGATGAACTCCTTGCGCACCACGCGCAGTCTCTTGAAGGCCGGGTGGGCGAGGTCGAACGAGGTATCGATCACGCCGATGCGCACATCCTTCGTGCAGGCCGAGAGCTCCGGGTTCCAATTGATCAGGCTCGGGCCGAAGCAGGTTTCGTGCGGGCACGGCGTTGACGAGGCGGGGGCTCCGCCCTGGCGCTCGCTGCCCGGCAGCAGGCCGACCGTGTGCGCACGCTCGCCGGTGACCTTGTCCGAAGAAGCCGCCGTCGCTTCCCCCGCGGAACCCGGGTCCGGCTTGAGGCTGTCGCCCGAGTCGGACACGGTCAGGCCAAGCGGATGGCGGATGAGATCGCTCACCGGTTGGCCGAGCACCGGAATGATCCGGACCAGGCGCGTAAGGCCCGCCACGAACGGCCACGGCTCCTCGCCGAGCGGGACTTGCGGCTCCTCGCCGAGCGGCTCGCTTCCCATCCCGAGGTGGGAGGCCTGCTGTTGGAATCCGG
>JBFXEP010000505.1:0-2506 GCA_050179995.1 Hyphomicrobium sp. | reverse complement strand
CGGGCACGGGCACGCTCTCGGTGTTCGGCCACCAGATGCGCTTCGACCTCGCGGACGGCTTCCCCCTGGTGACGACGAAGAAGCTGCACGTCAAATCGATCATCCACGAGCTGATCTGGTTCCTCGCCGGCGACACCAACGTCGGCTACCTGCGCGCCAACGGCGTGCGCATCTGGGACGAGTGGGCGCGGCCGGACGGCAGCCTGGGGCCGGTCTACGGCCGCCAGTGGCGGTGCTGGGCGGCGCCGGACGGGCGCGTGATCGACCAGATCAGCGAGGCCGTGCAGACCCTCAAGACCAACCCCGACAGCCGGCGCATCATCGTCTCAGCCTGGAACCCGGCCGACATCCCCGACATGGCGCTGGCGCCCTGCCACTGCCTGTTCCAGTTCTACGTCGCGGAGGGGCGGCTCTCGTGCCAGCTCTACCAGCGCTCGGCCGACGTGTTCCTCGGCGTGCCGTTCAACATCGCGAGCTATGCGCTGCTGACGATGATGATGGCGCAGGTGACCGGGCTCGAGCCCGGCGAGTTCGTGCATACCTTCGGCGACGCGCACCTCTACGTGAACCATCTCGAGCAGGCGGAGCTGCAGGCGCGACGTACGCCGCGGGCGCTGCCGCGCATGAGCATCAATCCGGACGTGCGCTCGATCTTCGCCTTCCGCTACGAGGACTTCCTGCTCGAGGGCTACGACCCGCACCCGCACATCGCGGCGCCGGTGGCGGTGTGACCGGCCAACAAAGTCGGCCGCTTGTTACTTGCATGACCTAGACAAATCCCCCTTTGAACTCTACGCGTACCCTTAGGTGCTGTTTGCAATGCGTTGTGTTTGGGGGGATTTTTATGCGTATTTTGGCGCTGGCCGCCGCCTATTCGGCGACGATCGGGCTCGCAGCTTGCGCGACGCTCACAAAGGGGACGACGCAGCAGGTTGCGATCAATACTCCAGGGGCACCGGGCGCCGAGTGCACGCTCACGTCGGGGGCAATCGGAACAAAGATCGTGACGACGCCCGCCGCCATCATCCTCGACAAAAGTCAGGATGCGATTTCCGTCACCTGCCGCAAAGCATGCTTTCAGGACGGCGTTGCGATCATCGCTTCGAATACCGAGACGATGTCCGCAGGAAACATCATCTTTGGTGGCGTGGTTGGACTTGGGGTGGACGCGGTGAGCGGCGCCATGAACAAGTACAACGCCGACAACCAGATCGCCATGGTCCCCATACAAGGATGTAGGGCTTAAGGCTTGCGCATTTCCCTCATCGTGGCGGTGGCCGACAACGGCGTCATCGGCGCCAACGGCCGGCTGCCGTGGAAACTCTCGGCTGATCTCAAGGCGTTCCGCCGCCGCACCATGGGCAAGCCCGTCATCATGGGGCGCAAGACGTTTCAGTCGCTCAAGGGCCCACTCGACGGGCGCGACAACATCGTGCTCACGACGGACCCATTCTTCGAGGCGGACGGCATCAGCGTGGTCAACACGCTCGCCGATGCGTTGACGCTCGCGCGCACGCTCGCCCTCACGCGCGGGGCGGACGAGGTGATGGTCATGGGCGGGGCGGAGGTGTACCGGGCGGCGCTGCCACACGCGGAGCGCATGTACTGGACCGCCATCCACGCCAAGCCGGAGGGGGACGTCCACTTCCCCGATCTCGACCCCGACGCCTGGGCCGAGGTGGAGCGGCACGAGGTGCCTGCCGGCGAGAAAGATGACGTAACGGCCACCTTAAGGGTGCTGGAACGTAAATAACCCCCGCAGCCCGGCGATTTAGCGTTCCCTCGCCTTGACTCGCCGCGGGCGCCAACCAATCTCCATGCTGCGGTTTGCGTCGCTCGGGGTCCTCCCCTATAAGCAAAGCGCAATCGCCATCCGGGACTTACGCGACCCAGGGCTTTCGCCTCGATCTCATCCCTCCGCGGTCCCGACATCAGCCACAACCAAAGGGCCAACGACATATGCCTTGGAGCAATCAAAGCGGCGGAAACGGCGGCGGCTGGAAGGGCGGCGGAGGCGGCGGCGGCCCGTGGGGACAGGGACCCAGCAACCAGCCCCCCGATCTCGAGGAGATGCTGAAGCGCAGCCAGGACCGCATGAAGCAGGTCATGCACGGCGGCGGCATTCCCGGACCGCTCGCGTTCCTGGCGGCCGTGGTCGCGGCGGCGGTGGTGGCCTGGTACGCCTTCTTCTTCCGCGTCGACCCGGACGAGCTCGGCGTCGTGATGCGCTTCGGCGAGTTCGTGCGCCAGGAGCCGCCGGGCCTGCACTTCCGCCTCCCCTATCCGATCGAGGAGGTCGTGAAGCCCAAGGTCACGCGCCAGAACATCATCGAGGTCGGCATGCGGAGCGCGTCCTACGAGCGCGGCTTCGGCGGCGCCGGCGTGCAGGACGTCAAGGAAGAAAGCCTGATGCTGACCGGCGACGAGAACATCGTCGACATCGACTTCGTCGTCTATTGGCGCATCAAGGATGCCGCCCAGTACCTCTTCAACATCCAGAACCCGG
>JBFXEP010000504.1:0-2518 GCA_050179995.1 Hyphomicrobium sp. | reverse complement strand
CCTTTCCGTGTCGTCCGGCGCATGGAGAAGAGCCCATGCGCCGGGGTGTTACAAAAACTGCCTGTCAGTTAGGTACGGGCGTGCCGCCGTCAATGGCGCCCTCAGCCGGCGTCGCGGGTGCGATGCGGCGGCCGCCGGTCGGCGCCCGGCCGGCGCGGCCGCTCGTGGCCGCCGCCGTGGGCGTTGCGCCGCTCGGGGTCGCGTCCCTTGCCCTGCACGGGACGGGCGAGGAAGCCGACGTCGCGCAGCGAGCCGGAAGCGTCGGCATCGCGCGTCCGCTCATGCGGCCGGCGATCGCCGGCGTGGGTGCGGGATGCGGCGTCCATCTTCGCCGGGGTCGCACGGACCCCAGTGTTCGAGTTCGGGTGGCGGCCCGTCTCGGCATGGGTGCGCCCGGCGTGTGCGTGGGGATGCGCGCGATCCGAGGGTTTCCGCTGCTCCGAGCGGTGACGGTCAGGTCTTCCCTCGGAGCGGTGCCCCTCTGAGCGGTGACCGTCGGAGCGGTGCGTGCCAGAGTGGTGGGCATGCCCGTTGCTGCGCGGCTCGCCCCGCTGCTCTGCGCGCCCGCCGTTGCGGTGTCCGCGCCGGTCCCGCTGCGCCCCGTTCGAGCGCTCGCCGTCCTCGCGGCGCGGCGGCGTGCGGTCGGCCACGATCGAGGCATCGTTGCGCCGGTCCTCATGCGGGATCTGCTGGCGCGTCAGGCGCTCGATGGCGCGAAGCTGGTCGCGCTCCTCGGCGTCGCACAGCGAGATGGCGATGCCGGACGCACCGGCGCGGGCCGTGCGGCCGATGCGGTGCACGTAGGCCTCGGGAACCTCGGGCAGCTCGTAGTTGACCACGTGCGTCACGAGGTTGATGTCGATGCCGCGGGCGGCGATATCGGTCGCGACAAGGACGTCGATGCGGGAGTGCTTGAAGTCTTCGAGCGCCGCCTCGCGCTGGCGCTGGCTCTTGTTGCCGTGGATGGCGGCGACCTTGGTGCCGCCGCTCTCGAGGTGGCGGGCGACGCGGTCGGCGCCGCGCTTGGTGCGCGTGAAGACGAGCGTGCGTGCCATCTCGGGATCGGCCAGCAATTCGGCCAGCAGCGCGCGCTTCTTGCCGGTCTCGATGTGGATGACGCGCTGGCGCACGCGCTCAACGGTGGTGCCCACGGGCGCCACGGCGACCTTGACGGGGTCGTTCAGGAGCTCGTTGGCCAGGCCTGCGATCTCGGCCGGCATGGTCGCCGAGAAGAAGAGGTTCTGACGGCGCTGGGAGAGATGCGAGACGATGCGCCGGATGGGCTTCACGAAGCCGAGGTCCAGCATCTGGTCGGCCTCGTCGAGGACGAAGATCTCGGTGCCCGAGATGTCGGCTGCGCGCTGCTCCATGAGATCGAGAAGGCGGCCCGGGGCGGCGACCAGGATGTCGACGCCGCGCGCGAGCGCCTGGATCTGCGGGCGGTGCCCGACGCCGCCGAAGACGACGGAGACGGTGAAGCCCAGATGGCGGCCGTAGGCGCGGAAGCTGTCGCCGATCTGCGAGCAGAGCTCGCGCGTCGGCGACAGGATGAGCACGCGGCAGCCTTTGCGCGGAGCCGGGCGGCGGTCGGCCGCAAGCCGGTGCAGGATCGGAAGCGCGAAGGCCGCGGTCTTGCCGGTGCCGGTCTGAGCGATGCCGAGGAGGTTGCGGCCCTCCATGACGGGCGGAATGGCCTGCGCCTGAATGGGGGTCGGGGTCTTGTAGCCTTCGTCGTCGAGGGCCTTCAAGATCGGCGCGGCGAGGCGAAGGTCGCTGAATGATGTCAAAGGATGTCTTTCTCCAAGTGGCCGCGCAAGGCGGCGTGCGGCCCGAGCACTGATGGCTGGGCAACGCTAAGTTTCTGTGACGCCCCGCGTGGCCTGGGCTGTCGGATGGGATGGATTTCGGGGCGCTCAACAGGGGGGCGAATTGGGCCAGCTCTTCCTCCTGGAAGACGGCCCGAGACATGTCCCTTCACGCGGCTGGAGCGCCGGAAAGACGCTCGAATCCTCCGAGCGTTGCGGCCTTCTCTCATGTTGCGGGTGCGAAGTCAAGTTTGGCGCGGCGTGGCGATGTCGCAGGGCCGGCCGCGCCGTTGCACTTTGGGACCAGTACGGAGCTTCATCGGGCGGAGAGTTTCATCAGCACCATGCCCGTCACGATGAGCGCCGCGGCGCGCCAGCGCATCGGTGTCGAGTCCTCGCCATGGACCATGATGCCGTCCAGGAACGCGCCCAGGGCGCCGATCCCCGTCCAGATGGTGTAGGCGGTGCCCGAGCGGAGCATCCTCATGGCTGCCGACAGCAGCACGAAGCTGGCGATCATGGTAGCTCCAAAGAAGAAGCCGCCGGCGGGGGCCGGCGGCTTCGAATTCGCAGTGGCTCGAGGCGCCTTGGCCTACGAGACGAGCTGGGCCTACGAGACGAGCTGGACCTGGCCAGCCTGCTTGCCGCGGCCCTTGCGATCATCCTCGAGGACGAAGGAGATCTTGTCGCCTTCGTACACGCCATTGATGCCG
>JBFXEP010000503.1:0-2522 GCA_050179995.1 Hyphomicrobium sp. | reverse complement strand
TCCGGAAAAGCATGTCCTCGGACTTGATCCGGGGATGGGAACCGGTCATGGCGAAGCCATGCGAGCAACCAAGTCCGATAAGAAGCACGACAAGACAAAGACTCTAGAGCATTGCCGCCCCCTCACCCGCACCGCGTCAGCGGTGCGGGTGAGGGGGCCCTGCACTTTTACTTGCAGATGCGCTTGAGGCCGTCTCCGCCGTGGCGCGCGAGGTCCACGTGGAAGTGGTCGTTGTGCGCCCGGTCGTGATCGGGGCCGAGCACGGTCATGAACTGCTGGCAGGCGCCGCGATGCACGACGCGCA
This sequence comes from Hyphomicrobium sp., assembly GCA_050179995.1. Taxonomy (GTDB): domain Bacteria; phylum Pseudomonadota; class Alphaproteobacteria; order Rhizobiales; family Hyphomicrobiaceae; genus Hyphomicrobium_C. The sequence goes on along the minus strand of JBFXEP010000503.1, from coordinate 2,218 downwards.
GATAGGCCTGCTCCGCGTCGTCGCCGTTCCAGCCGCGCTTGACCGAGATCTTGCGGCCGTTGGCGAGCGTGAAGCCCGACACGTCGAGCGCGTTGGCGTAGCCGTGCTCGGAGAGCTTGGCGCCGGACACGTGGTTCATCGGCCGGCACGAGTAGGAGCCCGCGATCGTGAGCTCGACCACCTCGCTGCCGAAGTAGTAGACCGCCGCCGGCGCGACCGTCTCCCGCACCCACCGTTCGACCTGCGGGATCATCGGGCAGCGGAGCAGCGCGGCGGGCTTCAGGCGCACCCGCCCGTCGTTGACGGCGGAGAGCTCGTACGGGCGCTCGGTCCCGCACACACTGGGGCCGCCGAGAGCGGAACGGGTGGCGATGAATGTGGTGTGGGCAAGCACGCCGGAGGCGATGCAGGAGCTTTCCTCGCTCGCGCGCCATGGCTCGAGCTTGGCCACGAAGTTGGGCCCCGAGCTACATCCGGAGATGAGGGCCGGCACAAGCGCCGGCAATACGAGAACGCGACTGAGACGCATGACGCTGGGACAGTAGGCTTGTTAGGGCTAACGAAGCGTAAATGTCCCATCCTCCCTCGGCCCTCTATCCCAGGTTTTTCCGGCGCTTTGCAGCCGGCCCTGCGGCGGCCGTTGGGCCGCGCCGCGGCGGATTCTCGGCGCGCCGACGCCGATCGTTATCCACAGCGGAAAAATAGGCGTGGGGAGAATCCGGGTTTCAACGTTCGAGTGTCTGCTACAATCCGGAACGTCCGTAGTGTGAGACGCTGCGGGCGCCGGAGCAGACATCCCTCCCTCTCAGTGGATGGTCCGGCGCGCCGATCGGACACTGTATGCGTACGGCGTCGACCTTCTTTCGTGCGTCGAGGCCCCGGCCCGTAGACAGTGTTTGCTCGCTCGGCATCCCCCACGATGTTCCCTCGACGAGCAACGGCTGTTTCGCCGGGGCCTTCCTTTTCCTAAGCCCTTCTCTTTTCTGAGCAGCGTCAGAGTCGATGGCGCGCGAGGAAGGCCAGCACCGCCGCCTTGTACGTGCGGTCGCCGACCGCCTTCATATGCTCCCGGCCCGCGATCATGAGCGCCTCCGCACCCGGAATGAGCGCCGCGAGATCCGCTGCCGGCCCCCCGACCACGTCGTGCTCGCCGACCGCGACCAGCACCGCAGGCTTGAGCTGCCCCACCGCCTCGGCGGTGATCGGCGCGCGCGCCGAGCGGATGCAGGCGGCGAGCGCCTTGCGATCGCTTTTCGTCTGCTCGGCGAACACGCGGAACGTGCGCGCCGCTTGATTCTTGACGTCTTCCACGCTCGGCGCCTCGAGCGCGTGCGCGATCGGCCCGGTGCCGGCCATGCCCCGCACCATGTTGATGCCGAGCCCGCCGAACACGAGGCTCTGCACGCGCTCGGGGTGGGCGAGCGCCAGGAAGGCCGCGATGCGCGCGCCCATCGAGTAGCCCATCACGTGCGCGCGCGGAATGGCGAGGTGGTCGAGCAGGCGGCGCGCATCCTCCGCCATCAGCGGCGCGCCATAGTCCTCGAGCTCATAGAGCTTCTCGCTCTCGCCGTGCCCGCGGTTGTCGAAGGCGATGACGCGATAGCCGGCCCCGGTGAGCTCCGCCACCCATCCCGTATCGACCCAGTTGACCATCGCGTTCGAGGCGAAGCCGTGAACGAGCAGCACCGGATCGGCGCCCGCCTGCTCCGCCCCGGCGTCGAAATAGGCAAGGCGCACCCCGTCCGAGGAGAACGTCGTCGGCGGCGGGCGTGGGTACATTGAGCGATCCCTCGCGGAGTTGGCTCTGGGCTTCGGCCGGCCGTCACGCTGGCAACAAAAGCGTTCCTCCGCAACGGCATGAGCGATTCCGCCACAGGGCGCCAAGGTGCCGTGGCACGGCGCCGCCTCGGCCTACCATTTCGCGCCGCGCAAGGCTATGTTGGCGCCGAGCATTTGCCGGTCGAGGGACGATAGAGATCATGGCCAAGAGCGAGACGCCGCATTTCGCCAACGATGTCGGGGCCGAGAAGATCTTCGTCGGCGTCAAGGAGCTGCAGTGCATGGGCGCGCGGCCGCCCTACGATCACCCGCACGTGTTCCTCGACATGGGCGCCGACAGCCAGATCCTCTGCCCCTATTGCTCGACGCTCTATGTGCACGACCCGCGCCTCGATGAGACGGAAAGCGATCCGCGCGATTGCCTCGTTTCCGTGGCGAC
>JBFXEP010000502.1:0-2540 GCA_050179995.1 Hyphomicrobium sp. | reverse complement strand
CCTGGCACCGTCATCAACAGCACGGCGATCGTGGCGATGAACATGAAGGCCGAATCGCCTTTGTCGGGTGTCGGCGTTTGCGCCAGCGCGGCACTGGCACTGCGGAGCGTGACGAATGCGGCCGCTCCCAACGGACCCGCAACGCGCCTGAGGTAATCCAGTTTCATTGTTTCATAACTCCCTCGTGTTGCCCCTCCGGCGAGGCTCAAGCCGCGCCGACTCCCGAGTTCCGTCTGCGTCGGACCGTCTCCGGACCCGACGCATGTCCTTGCACCGCTCGCCACTCCTTCAGGCGAGCCATGCTGCGACGACTGCTGTCACACAGTTGAGCTGATCATGAGCGCCCCTCGTGCCCGCACCCGGGAAGCGGAGCACGGAAGTAGAAATACAAATCTCGTGCCAACCAGACCACCACGCTCAACCAATTGAAACCACTAGCGATCCTCCACAGGCTTGTGACACGCTGAGAGCGATGCCGCCCAAAAGATAGGCAGCGCATATCCGATCACGAACGCGCCGTTTCATGCATCCGCGGCAAACGCGCCGCGACTTCGGGCAACTGCATAGAAAAAGGCCCGAAGCGCCAGGCTCCGGGCCGAGTTCGAGTTGGCTGAGGGGCCCGCCTTGGGCGAGCCCCGCGCATGTCCTCAGTAGTTGTAGGCCCGCTCGCCGTGATCGGTGATGTCCAGACCCTCGCGCTCGTTGTCGGTGACCGGACGCAGGCCGATGGTGAACTTGATGAGCAGGAACAGGATCGCGGAGACGATGCCGGTCCACGCGACCACAAGTCCGACTGCCTTGGCCTGAGCCGTGACCTGGACAACCATGTCGTACGGAGCCACGATCAGCGCACCGGGCTGCGACACGTAGTCGGCAACGCCCGACCCGCCGAAGTCCGGATTGACGAGGATGCCGGTGCCGATAGCGCCGATGATGCCGCCGATGGCGTGCACACCGAACACATCGAGGCTGTCGTCGTAGCCGAACGCGTTCTTCACTCCGGTGCAGAAGATGAAGCACACGACACCGGCGACGAGGCCGAGGATGATCGAGCCCATCGAGCCGGCGAAGCCGGCGGCAGGCGTGACCGCGACCAGGCCAGCCACCACGCCCGACGCGAGGCCGAGCAGCGAGGGTTTGCCCTTGATGATCCACTCGGCAAGCATCCAGGCCACACCCGCGGCCGCCGTGGCGACGAAGGTGTTGATCATGGCGATCACCGCCGTGACGCTGATCTCGAGGTTCGAGCCGCAGTTGAAGCCAAACCAGCCGACCCACAGCAGCGAGGCGCCGATCATGGTCATGGTCAGTGAGTGAGGAGGCATCGGCTCGTGGCCGTAGCCGACGCGCTTGCCGGCGATGATGGCGCCGACGAGACCGGCGATGCCGGCGTTGATGTGCACGACCGTGCCGCCGGCGAAGTCGATGGCGCCCCACTTGAAGAGCAGGCCCGCGTCGGCGCTTGCAGCAGCAAGAGCCTCGGCGCCCGCCTTCGCGGCATCAGCCATGATATCCGGGCCGCCCCAGTACCAGACCATGTGCGCGACGGGGAAATACACGAACGTCACCCAGAGGATGACGAACACGATGACGGCCGAGAACTTCACGCGCTCGGCGATGGCGCCGACGATGAGTGCCGGCGTGATGCAGGCGAACGTCATCTGGAAGCCGACGAACGACAGCTCGGGGATGTAGACGCCGTTCGAGAACGTCGCCGCCAGCGTCGCCGGCGTGACGCCCGCGAGGAACAGCTTCGAGAAGCCGCCCACGTAGTCGTTGAGTTCGCCGCCGTTGGTGAAGGCCATGCTGTAGCCGTAGACGACCCAGATCAGCGCCACGACGCACACGATCGAGAACACCTGCATGAGGATCGACAGCATGTTCTTCGTGCGCACGAGACCGCCGTAGAAGAGGGCGAGGCCGGGCACCGTCATCAGAAGCACGATCACCGTCGAGATGAACATGAAGCCGGTATCGGCCTTGTCAGGCGTAGGCGGCGGCGGAGCAGCGGCAGCAGCGTCCTGCGCGAACGCCATCGCGTCCGGCAGAAGCGTGAGCGCGGCGGCTGCGCCGAGCGCGCCCGCGATCCGCGAAAATCGTCCAAGATTCATTTCCAGAACTCCCTCGTGTTGACCTTTGAGCCGTGGTTCAGAGCGCCGCATCATTGGATTCACCCGTGCGGATACGCAGGGTGTGCTCGATTGCAGAGACGAAGATCTTTCCGTCGCCGATCTGGCCGGTTTTGGCGGCCTTCACGATCGCTTCGACGGCCTTGTCGACGAGGGCTCCGGCAACGACGACCTCGATCTTGATTTTCGGCAGGAAGCTCACGGCGTATTCGGCGCCGCGATAGACTTCCGTATGGCCTTTCTGACGCCCGTAACCCTTAACCTCGGTCACGGTCATGCCCTGGAGGCCGATGTCGGTCAGGTTCGACCGCACCTCCTCGAGCTTGAAAGGCTTGATGATGGCAGTGATGAGCTTCATGGAGAGCACCCCTTGAGTTTCGTCCCCCGCGGTTCACATGGCGCGAGACAGGC
>JBFXEP010000501.1:0-2540 GCA_050179995.1 Hyphomicrobium sp. | reverse complement strand
TCGACCTCTATCCGGACCAGCCGCTGATCCTCAACTACCTCGGCTACTCGTGGATCGACCAGGGCCGCAACATCAAGGAAGGCATGGCGCACATCGAGAAGGCCGTGGCGCTCAAGCCCGACGACGGATACATCGTCGACAGCCTCGGCTGGGCGCACTACGTGCAGGGCAACTACGCGGAGGCCGTGCGCTACCTTGAGCGCGCCGTGGAGCTGAAGCCCGACGACCCGGTACTCAACGATCACCTGGGCGATGCGCTGTGGCGCGTGGGACGCGAGCGTGAGGCGCGCTTCCAGTGGGATCAGGCGCTGTCGCTCAAGCCCGAGCCCGAGGAAGAGGCCAAGATCAGGAAGAAGCTCGAGACCGGTCTTACGGGCGTGCAGACGCCGCATGCAGGCGAGAGCCCGGGCAAGCAGGCGGCGAAGGCCAGCGCCGCCGAGCAGAAATAACGCGGTGCTTCGTCCGGATCGCGTGAGGGCCCGCCGTCCATTGCCGACGCGGGCCCTTTGCTTTCGGGCCCTTTGCTTTGGGGCCGGCGGTTGCGGTCGCCGTCCGGTCCGGGTCTCAGCATGACGCCGATCCACGAGCTCGCGCTGGCGAAGATCAATCTCACGCTCGAGGTCGCGGGGCGGCGTGCGGATGGCTATCACCAGGTCGCGAGCCTGGTCGCGTTCGCAAGCGCCGGCGACGGCGTGACCTTCATGCCGGGCGCGGCGTCGGAGGTTGCGGTCTCGGGTCCGTTCGCGGGTGGGCTTTCGGGGGCGAACATCCTTGCTCGCGCGCTGGCGCTGATTGCGGAGCGCGCGCCACAGCTCAGGCTCGGCTCGGTCGGTCTCGACAAGCGGCTGCCGGTAGCGGCGGGCATCGGCGGCGGCTCGTCGGACGCGGCAGCGCTGCTCAGGGCCGTGCGGCGCGCCAATGGGGCGCTCGCGGACAAGGTCGATTGGCACGACCTCGCCGCTCTGCTCGGCGCCGATGTGCCGGTGTGCCTCGCGGGGAGGCCGTCCCTCGTCACCGGGTTCGGTGAGGAGGTGCACGAGATCGACGGCGGCTTGCCGCCGCTTCAAGCGGTGCTGGTCAATCCGATGGTGCCGGTGCCGGCCGACAAGACGGCGCGCGTGTTCCGGGTGCTCGGGGCCGGAGCGGTTGCGGCCGAATACGCCGCTCCGTCTCAGCCGAGCTTCGCGGATCGCGATGCGCTCCTCGCGTTCATGCGCGCTGCCGGCAACGATCTCGCCTGCGCGGCCGAGACGGTCGTGCCTGAGACAGGGGCGGTGCTGGCTGCGATCGGTGCGCTCGCGTCTTGCGAGCACGCGGCGGTCTCCGGCGCCGGGCCGACGTGCTTCGGCATTTTTGCGGATGCAACGGCTGCCGATTTGGCGCGCGAGGCCATCGCGGAGAAGCATCCGGGGTGGTGGGTGGTTGCGGTGTCGCTGGGCGACGACCCTGTTCCCGTTCTTACGGGGAGAGGGAACTCTGCTAGTGCGCGCGGGAGATGCAGAAGTCGATGACGTCCTGCATGGCGCTCTTGACGTCGCCCTCGGGGAAGATCGCGAGCGCGTCGCGGGCGATGCTGCCGTAGGAACGGGCGCGGTCGAGCGTCGCCTCGGTGGTCTTGTGCTTCTTCATGAGGGCGATGGCGTGCTCGAGGTCGCCGTCCTCGATGTTGCCCTCGACGATGGTGCGGTTCCAGAAGGCGCGGTCGCGGTCGTTGCCGCGGCGGAAGGAGAGGATCACGGGCAGCGTGATCTTGCCCTCGCGGAAGTCGTCGCCCACCGACTTGCCGAGGCGCGCGCTGTCGCCCGAGTAGTCGAGCGCATCGTCGACGAGCTGGAAGGCGAGCCCCAGGTTGCGGCCGTAGGAGCGCAGCGCCGCCTCCTCGTCGGCGGGGCGGCAGGCGATGGCGGCGCCGACCTCGGCCGCGGCAGCGAACAAGGCGGCCGTCTTGGCGTCGATGATCGAGAGGTAGGCGTCCTCCGTGGTCGACGTGTTCTTGGCGGCGGCGAGCTGCATGACCTCGCCCTCGGCAATGGTCGCGGCGGCGTTGGAGAGGATCCTCAGCACGGGGAGCGAGCCGACGTCGACCAGCATGCGGAAAGCCTGGCCGAGCAGGAAGTCGCCGACCAGCACGGTCGCCTGGTTGCCCCAGATGAGGCGGGCCGTCTTGCGCCCGCGGCGCGTGTCGCTCTCGTCGACAACGTCGTCGTGGAGCAGGGTCGCGGTATGCATGAACTCGATGGCCGAGGCGGTGCGGACGTGGCCGGTCCCCTGGTAGCCACACAGCTTCGAGGCGGCGATTGCCAGCATGGGGCGCAGGCGCTTGCCCCCGGAATTGACGAGGTGATGGGTGAGCTCGGGGATCAGCTCGACGTCCGAGACGGCTTTGTCCAGGATGATGCGGTTGATCGCCTGCATGTCGCTGTCGACGATCTTCAGGAGCGGCGCAAGGCTTTGCGCGGGCTCACGTGCCTCGTCCAGCGGAACGACAACTCCCACGGCGATTTCCTTAGTTTTGTTGCGGACGTTTCTTAGGTCTAAAT
>JBFXEP010000500.1:0-2543 GCA_050179995.1 Hyphomicrobium sp. | reverse complement strand
CGGCCTGGATCTGGCGGGCGAGGAACTGGCCGGTGGGCACCACGACGTCGTAGCCGCTGCCGCCGGCGAGCAGCTTGGTCTCGAGGATCTCGTTGCTGTCGAAGACGTCGTAGACGACCTTGATGCCGGTCTCTTTGGTGAACTCGGTGAGGATCTCCTCGTCGATATAGTCTGACCAGTTGTAGACCCGCACTTCTTTGTCTTGAGCCAACGCCTGGCCGCTGGCGAACGCCGTGGCCAGCGCCAGAAGGCCCACGAGTGGCCCGCGCTTACTTGCGGAATAAATCATTCGGCTACCTCCCAAGGGAGCGATGAGATGAACCGGGCGCTCATGGGGGCCCGGCCTGACCTTCCCATTGTGATCACATTATTGGCGCGCTACAAGTCTTTCCTTGAGGCAGGCCTGCCGGACAATGCGGCAGGCGCGGGGCGCTTTCCGGCCAAAGTCCGGTGGCGGCAAGGCTTTGTGGCGATGCGCCCCGCTGGCGCGCGTGAGTGGAGCGGTATGGCGAGAAAGATGCCGGAGCGTCAGACAGCCCACGTCGCCAGGCGATCGCCACGCCCCGCTGCCGCAATGCGGCACAAATCCCCGGCCTCCCTCGACGGCATCGCCGCCACCACCACCCACGAGAGCGTTTACCGCAGGCTGCGCAATCGCATCCTCTTCGGCGGCTTCCTTCCGGGCAGCGCCGTGACGCTGCGCGGACTCGCCGAGAACATGGGCGTGAGCCCCATGCCGATCCGCGAGGCCGTCCGCCGCTTGATCGCCGAGCGGGCCCTGCAGATGCAGGACAACCGCCGCGTGCTGATTCCGCCCATGACGCGCGAAACCTTCGAGCAGATCGTATTTGCGCGCAAAACTCTCGAACCCGAGCTCGCCTCCCGCGCGCTGGATCGCATCGGGCCCGCCGAGCTGCGCGCCATCATCACCCACGACAAGGCCGTCGACCGCGCCATGGCGATAGGCGACGTGCAGGGCTACATGCAGAGCAACTACTGCTTCCACTTCGCCATCTACGAGCGCGCGCGCTGCGAGACACTGATGGCGCTCGTCGAGAGCATATGGCTGCAGTTCGGCCCCTTCATGCGCATGGCCTACGGCCGCTTCGGCACCTCCGATCTCGAGGACCAGCACCTGGCCGCCATTGCCGCCATCGAGCGCCGCGACCGCAAGGCCTTGAAGACCGCCATCGCCAACGACATCGGCCAAGGCATGAGCTTCATCGGCGAGGCGGTGTTCAGGCACCCGGGCTAACGGCTTGAACGGACAAGGCGCTTGCCCCCGGCACCATCGTCCGCTTGAGTTTCCGGCCAATTTGTGATCACAATATGCGCGAACGGCGCCCGGGGCGCCGAGCCGCACGACCCCAGCCGGTGGCGAGACCGCGACCGGCCGACATTGTGCGCAAAGGCCTCCACGCTGAGGCCACCACAGCGCGAAGCCAGCCAGCAACCAACCTGCAAGAGCAAGGTGGATCATGTCAGCCGACACCGGAGCCATAGCGAACCTCAGGGGCGAGGCGTACTCCTTTGGTGCGACCCCCGACGAGCTGCGCGGCTGGCTGAGCCACCACCGCATCGAGGAGGTCGACTGCGCGGTGCCCGACATCGCCGGCGTCGCGCGTGGCAAGACCATGCCGGCCGAGAAGTTCGTCAAGCTCGATGCGGTCCACCTTCCGATCTCGATCTTCCACCAGACCATCACCGGCGACTACGTCGGCTTCGAGGAGGAAGGCGAAGCGCTCTACGCCGAGAGCGATCTCCTGATGGAGCCGGACCTCACCACCATCCGCCCCGCGCCCTGGGCCTCGAGCCCGACGGCGCAGGTCATCCACGATGCGACATGGCAGAACGGCGAGCCGGTCGAGATCGCGCCGCGCTCGGTTTTGAAGCGCGTCCTCGCCCTCTTCAACAAGGAAGGCTGGGATCCGGTCGTCGCGCCCGAGCTCGAGTTCTACCTGACCAAGTCCAATCCCGACCCGGACTATCCGCTCGAGCCGCCGATCGGCCGCTCCGGCCGCGCCGGCGCCGGACGCCAGTCCTACAGCCTCGGCGCCGTCGACGAGTACGACAAGATCGTCGACGACATCTATGACTACGCCGAGCGCCAGTACCTCAAGATCGACACCATCATCCAGGAAGGCGGCGCCGCGCAGCTCGAGATCAACCTCCTGCACGGCAACCCCGTCGACCTCGCCGATCAGGTGTTCCTGTTCAAGCGCACCATCCGCGAGGCGGCGTTCACGCACAACTGCTACGCCACCTTCATGGCCAAGCCCCTCGCCAACGAGCCGGGCAGCGCCATGCACATTCATCAGAGCGTGGTCGACGTCAAGACGCGCCGCAACATCTTCACCGGCGAGAACGGCGAGCCGACCAAGCTCTTCTATCAGTTCCTGGCCGGCCAGCAGCGCTACCTGCCGCTGGCCACCTGCCTGCTCGCGCCCTACGTCAACTCCTACCGCCGCCTCGTGCCCGGTGGCGCCGCGCCGATCAACGTCGAATGGGGCCACGACAACCGCTCGGCGGGCCTGCGCATCCCC
>JBFXEP010000499.1:0-2543 GCA_050179995.1 Hyphomicrobium sp. | reverse complement strand
TGACGTCCTCGCCGCGGGCCTGCTTCTCGGCCTCTTCCTCCGAGCGGGCGACGTTGAGCGTCACCTTGACGATCACCTCCGGATGCAGCGCCACCTTGATCTCGTGCAGCCCGAGCGTCTTGATCGGCCGATCGAGCACCACCTGGCGCCGGTCGATGGTGAAGCCGCCGGCGGTGACGGCCTCCGAGATGTCGCGCGTCGAGACGGAGCCGTAGAGCTGCCCCGTGTCGCCGGCCGAGCGGATGGCCTTGAACACCTTCCCTTCGAGCTTGGCGGCGACGGCCTCGGCTTCCTTCTTGAGCTCGAGGTTGTTGGCCTCGAGCTGCGAGCGCTGCGTCTCGAAATGCGCGATGTTGTCCTTCGTGGCGCGCAGCGCCTTCTTCTGCGGCAGAAGGAAATTGCGTGCGTAGCCGTCCTTGACGTTGACGACGTCGCCCATCTGGCCGAGCCGGCCGATGCGCTCGAGTAGAATGACCTGCATGAAAGCTCTCCTTTGATGATTGTCAGGTGTCGGGGTGATGCGGGGGGCTTGCGGGCGGCGCCACCGAGCGCGCCCGGAGATGCAGGATCGTCTCGGCGAGCCCCAGCATGGCGATGACGATCAGAGTCACAAACTGCGTAAGTGGAACCGACAAGTAGAGCGCCCACAGCGCGAACGGGCGCCACGGCCGCCCGCGCGTCGTGAAATGCAGGATGGCGAGGCCGAGCAGGAGGTAGGCGACGGAGAGCCCGCCGGCGAACGCCGAGGCCGCGAGCCCCGCGTAACCTGTGAGCATGGTCGCGAACAGCATGGCGCCGAACGCCAGCGGCGTGCCCACGGGGTACGTGATTGCCGCGAGATCCGGCCACGGGCGGCCGAGCTGGCCGGACGCAAGCGTGATCCGCCCCGCGAGCCAGAGGTTGAAAAGGAGGCTCGCCATCCAGCTCATGGCGGAAGCGGCGGGCAGCGCGCTGAGCGCGATCTCCGACAGGGCGGCGATCTCCGCGTCGCTGTACTGCGGCGGGCTTGCGCCCTGGGGCACGACGCTGTCATTCGTCGGCTTGAAAGTGGGGAGGCTGTTCTCGAGCGTCGTCTTGATGAAGTCCGCGAGCGCGCGGCGGAGTGCCTCGAGGTCGCCGCCCATGAGCATCAGCATGGCGATGGCCATAAGGCCCGCTATCACCGCCGACCACACGACGAGGCGCCCGGCGGGATACCATTCGACGGCGTTCGCACCGTCATCGTTGCCAGCACGCGCCGCGCCGCCTTCGGCAAGCGGCCGGCTCAAGAGCGCGAGATAGGTGAGGAGCACCATCGGCAAAGCCTGCGTGAGCAGGAACGCCAAGGCGACCGCCGGGCTAACGATGACAAGGATCAGGGTGCTGCCGGCGGCACCCGCGAGCGCGGCCGCACGCCATCCCCAGCCGAGCCCCGCGAGCGCGATCGGCAGCGGCGTGACGAACATGAGAAGAAAGCGGGCGAACAGCGGCCCCGTGGTCGCGGAGGCGAATGCCACCGCCGCAACCAGTCCAAGGCCCACGCCTGCAAGATATGTCGTTCTCATCGCCTTAGCTGTCCCGCATCTGCTGCGGTTAGGGTGAGGGAGCTGCGGCCCCGCTCATCCAACCTCTTGAGGAGCTTACTGCCGAATTATTTCAGCACGTAGGGCAGGAGCCCGAGGAAGCGCGCGCGCTTGATGGCGCGGGCGAGCTCCCGCTGCTTCTTCGCCGACACCGCCGTTATGCGCGAGGGCACGATCTTGCCCCGCTCGGAGATGTAGCGGCCGAGCGTGCGCACGTCCTTGTAGTCGATCTTCGGCGCCTGATCGCCCGAGAACGGGCAGGTCTTGCGGCGGCGATGGAACGGCCGGCGGGCGGCGATCTCTTGAACTTCAGCCATGATCAGCCCTCCGATCCGCTGTTGCCGGTGTTGCCGCCATCCGGCGGCTTGCTGTCTCTGAAGGGCGGACGCGGGCCGCGGTCGCCACCCTCACGCGGCGGGCGCGGACCACGATCGCCGTCGCGCGGCGGACGCGAATCGCCGCCTTCGCGCGGCGGGCGCGCACGGAACGTCGAGCCGCCTTCGCCGCCTCTGTCGCCACCGCCACCCCCGCCGAAGCCGCGGTCGCCGCCTCTGTCGCCGCCACGGAAGCCGCCGCGATCACCGCCGCGGAACCCGCCGCGATCGCCACCGCGGAAGCCGCCGCGATCGCCACCGCGCTCGTCGCGATCCTGCTTGCGCATCATCACCGACGGCTCGCTCTCGAGCTCGTCCATGCGCAGCGTGAGGAAGCGGATGACGTCGGTCGAAAGACCCATGCGCCGCTCCATCTCGGCCACCGCTGCAGCGGGCGCATCGATGTTGAGCAGCGAGTAGTGCGCCTTGCGGCTCTTCTTGATCTTGAAGGCGAGGCCCTTGAGACCCCAGTACTCGGTTTTGGTGATCTTGCCGCCGCCCTCGGTGATGACGTCGGAATATTCTTTCGTCAGCGCTTCGACCTGCTGCTGAGAAACGTCCTGGCGCGCCAGGAAGACATGCTCGTAAAGGGGCATGTATGGCCTTT
>JBFXEP010000498.1:0-2560 GCA_050179995.1 Hyphomicrobium sp. | reverse complement strand
AGCGCAGCACCTGCTCGATGATCTCCTGCGGCTCCTCGGCCGCGTCGTAGGTCTCCATCTTGGTGCGGTGGACCATGATGTCGGCGACCTGCATCTCGCCGAAGCGGAAGACGTTCTGGATGTATTCAGCCTCGCCACTCGCGATCTTGCCGTGCTCGGCGGATTCGCCCACCAGCCCCTCGATCTCCGCGCCGGTCAGAACCTCATGCTGCGAGGTTTCCTGCACGCCAAGAGCCGTGAGAATGGCGCGAGAGGCGCCGTTCAGCAGCCAGTTGAGCGGATAGAACAGCCGATAGGACACATGCAGCGGATAGGCGATCCACCGCGACACCGGCTCCGGCTGGCGGATCGCCAAGGTCTTCGGCACCTGCTCGCCGAGCACGATGTGAAGCGACGAGAAGACCAGAAAGCCGGTCATGAACGAGGTGAAATGCAGCACCGTCTCCGGCAGGCCGAGCGGTGCCAACAGCGGCTGCAGCAGCGCCGAGACCACCGGTTCGCCGACCCAGCCCAGCCCGAGCGAGGCCATGGTGATGCCGAGCTGGCAGCAGGCGAGATAGGGCTCGATGTTGTTCATGATGTCGCGCACGAGGCGCGCGCCGATCTCCTGGCGCTCGATCATGGCCTTGACGCGAAAGCCGCGACTCTTGACCAGCGCGAACTCGGCCGCGACATAGAAGGCGTTGGCCACCAGCAGAAAAATCGCGATCAGAATCTGGAAGGTGATCGAACTCATAAGGACTACGCGATTTCGCGGGTGAGGAAGTCGCGCACCTGTGCCCCGTCGATGTCGCGGGAGACGAAGGCCTCGCCGATGGCGCGGGCGAGGATGAAGGTCAGGCGGCCGTCGCGCACCTTCTTGTCCTGGCCCATCAGACGCACAAGCTCGCCGGCGTCCGCCTTGCCGCCCGGAATGTCCACGAGCCGGGTCGGCAGGCCGACAGCCTCGATGTGCCGCGTGACGCGCTCGGCGGTGCCGGCGGGGCAGAGGCCGAGGCTCTCCGAGAAACGGAACGCGAGGCACATGCCGATGGCCACGCCTTCCCCATGCAGAAGGCGGTCGGAGTAGCCGGTCCATGCCTCGAGCGCATGGCCGAACGTATGGCCGAGATTGAGCAGCGCGCGGTCGCCGGTCTCGTGCTCGTCGCGGGCGACGATCGCGGCCTTGGCCTTGACGCTGGTCTCGATGGCGGTGACGAGCGTCTCCTGATCGAAGGCGAAGATGCCGTCCGCGGCCTGCTCGAGCCAGGCGAAGAAACCCGCGTCGCCGAGGAGCCCGTACTTTACGACCTCGGCATAGCCGGCGCGCACCTCGCGGGCGGGCAGCGTCTTCAACACGTCGGTGTCGGCGATGACGAGCGTCGGCTGATGGAAGACGCCGATCAGGTTCTTGCCTTGCGGGGTGTTGATGCCGGTCTTGCCGCCGACGGAGCTATCCACCTGGGCCAGGAGCGTGGTCGGGATCTGCACGAAGCGCACGCCGCGGCGCAGGATGCCGGCCGCGAAGCCCGCGAGGTCGCCGATCACACCGCCCCCAAAAGCGACGACGAGATCGCCGCGCTCGAGACCCATCTCCAACAGGCGCTCGCAGAGCGGCGTCAGCTCGCGGAAGCTCTTGGTCGGCTCGCCCGGCTTCAAGACGATGGAGCCCTTATGGCGGCCCTCGGCCCTGAGGCTCGCCTCCAGCGTGCCAAGGTGGCGGGCGGCGACATTCTCGTCGGTGACGATGCCGCAACGGGCCTTGCCGAGGCGGCCGGCGACGAGGCGGCCGGCCTCGGCGAGAAGGTCCGGGCCGATGAGCACGTCATAGGCCCGGCCGCCGAGCGGCACGTTCACCGTGCGGGCGGCCCGGGTGGTCGCGGCCATGGAGTGGGCAAGGGTCGGCATATCCTGATGTTCTGCTTCGAGCGGGCGAGTTCAAGACGTGAGGCGTATCAGATCGAGGTCGGTTGCGCCAAGGCCGGATGCCGCGCGAGGGCGGCGATGATCTCGGCGACGATGCCGTCGTGGGGGATATCGCGGCTTTCGACGGTGATGTCGGCCTCGGCGTAGATCGGATAGCGCGCCTGCATCAGGTTGCGCATCACCTGCTCGGGGTCGCTGTTCTTGAGCAAAGGCCGGGTGTCGCGCTTGCCGACGCGGCGCATCAAAACGGGAAGCTCGGCGCGCAGCCAGATGGAGAGGCCGGCCTCGCGAATCTTGGCGCGCGTCTCGGGGGTGATGAAGGCGCCGCCGCCGGTGGCCAGCACCTGGGGGCCGTTGCCCAGCAGGCGGGCGATCACCTTGCTCTCCCTGTCACGGAAGAACGCCTCGCCGTGGTCGGCGAAAATCTCGCTGATTGACTTCTGGGCGACGCGCTCGATCTCCTCGTCGGCGTCGACGAAGGGCAGGGCGAGCCGCGCGGCAAGCCGCTTGCCGATAGACGACTTTCCACAGCCCATCAAGCCGACGAGCACCAGCGAGCGCCTGCCCAGCGCCTGGCGCACCCTGTCGGCAATGTCTCTGTCCTGCTCCATCGGTCCGATCCGCCCATTCCGGCGGCCAGTCATACTGCAACTTT
>JBFXEP010000497.1:0-2561 GCA_050179995.1 Hyphomicrobium sp. | reverse complement strand
CGGAAGCCCTGGCTGAAAAGCTCGCCCGCGACGTAGAACAGGAACATCATGAACAGCATGAATGAGGCGACGAAGATCACCTTGCGCGGCAGCGTGAGGCGCGTGAACAGAAAGCGCTCCTTGCGCATGCCCACGAACGGCGTGCCGACGGTGACCCAGCGCCTGAGATGCGTGAGTGGCCGGTTGCGCGCCACGCTCTCGATCAGCGCCGACGCCACCACCGAGCCGCCGTGGCTGTGACCGACGACGCAGTAGGGCTCGGCGCGCGCATCGAGCTCCCGCAGGCGCGAGAGCAGCGCCGAGCCGGCCGCCCGCCGGTCCAGCTCGCTGTTGACCGAGCTCCAGGCGAAGGGCTCGACCTCGATCGGCCGTCCGTCGGCGCCGGCAGCGAGCGCCTTGAGGTCAGCCTCGAACTCGCTGCCCTGCTGCCACCACTGCGCCTCGCTCGGCTCACCTATGTTGAGAGCGTCCGCCGTGCCCGCCGTGTGAACGAACGTGCCGTGAACGGTGACGACGGTGGCCAACGGAACCTCCCCTACGCGACACGCGCGTTCCCCGAAAGCGCTGCCAGAGCAACGTCCAAGCACCCCGGATTGCCGGACGAGCGGCCCCCTTCGGATAGGCTACAATGTGGACTGAAGCTAGGCAAAACCTCCGCGCCGCGTTAACCGCCTGGGCCCGGCGGCGGTCCGCCTCACCCGAGCCTCAAGGACGCCTGGCGTCGGCCCTCTCGCCGCTCTCCCGCACCGCCAGCAGCAGGTTGGATTCGTTGGGCCGCCAGCGGTAGCCGACGCCGAAATCCAAAGGCTCCGCCCGGCCGTTTGCGAACAGATCCCGCATCTTGGGCTGATAGGTCGTGCGCGGAAAAATGCTGATCGGCGTGAGGTAGCGCCCAAAGGCCGAGAGCCGCCACGATGGATCCTCGAGGAAGCGGATCGGCACGCCGGAGTCGTCCTGCACCAGCGTCGCCGTGTTGGCGACGAGAAAATCGCGCACCGACGAGAAGTTGTCCGAGTGCATGAGGTAGGAGGCGCTTTTCACGAAACTGTCGCCTTCGCCGAGGCCTTTGCAGAAGGCGAGGAAGCCGCTTTTCTTGAGCCCCCAGTCCGAAAGATCGGTGTTGAAGTAGTAGAGCGTCTGCACGAGGCCGCCGTCCGCCCCCGTGAACGCGATCTTGGCGCCCGGGTTGGCCCCCTTTGCCAGCGCGCCTTCGAGCGGCGCCACGGTCCCGTCGGCGTTGAGCGAGACCAGCGTCGTCTCGCGGATGACCTTCCCGCTCCGCGCCAGGAACGTGTAGAGGATCGGCAGCGTGCCGGTGAGACGCCCGTCACGCAGCTCGGTCTTCATCTTTTTCGTGATGAAGAAGCTGAAGGCGAGCACGGAGTTGAGCGAATTCTGCAATCCCCTGAGCTCAGGCCCGAGCGCGCGCGGCGGCAGCGCCTCGAGGTTGGGCACCGCGCCGACCGGCTCGAGACCGGAGAGAACATACGTCTGCGCCCCCTCGAAGAAGGCATCCGCATAGAGGAAGTCCGGCCCGCTGAACATGTAGTAGAGCACCGGCTTGCGGTTCGGCACGTGCTTGGCAGACCACAGCTTGATCTTGGCGAGCTGGCGCTGGTCGAGCTCGGCCCAGGCCTTGTCGAAGTATTGCGCGTGCTTCTGCCAGGCCGCATCACGCGTCAGCGGCTCGAGCGGGGAGCCGGGCGAAGGCGCGAGCCCCGCGATGACGCGCGCGGTGTCGTCGGCACTCGCCACGCTTGACGTTTGCGCCTGCGCGGCCGCCGGCAGCGCCACGACGAGCGCGGCGAGAAGGACTGCAGTTCGTCTCATGATCCCGGTCATCCCTCAACAGCGCGTTTGAGATCGTCGCCCCGCACCGCCTCGCGCCGCGACAGGAAGAACAGCACGAGCCCCGTCGCCATCAGTCCGAGGCTGGCGAGTGACTGCAAGGGGCGCTCGGAAACGAGGTAGTACATCATGAAGCCCGTGACGGCGAGAAACACGAGGGGCGTTGCCGGATAGGCCCACACCTTGTACGGCCGCGGCAGGTCCGGCCGGGACAGCCTGAGCACGATGACGCCGAGCACCGCCAGGAACGAGCAGAGCGTCAGGCTGAACTGGATGAAGTCGAGCACCGCCTCGAAGCTCTGCGTCAGGAGCAGCACGGTCACGACGGCAATCTGCAGGACGAGCGCAGGCACCGGCACGCCCCCGCGCGAGCGCCACGACAGCACGTCGAGGAGCGGCACGTCCTCGCCCATCGCCACCGTCACGCGCGGCCCGATCCACATCATGGCGCTGATCGCCGACACGAGCCCGATGCAGATCAGCACCGCGACCACCTGCCCGCCTGTGGCACCGAAGATGTGCGTCCCGGCGATCTGGGCCACGTTGAGCTGCCCCGCCATGGCGGAGACGGGCGTCGTGTAGAGGAACACCGCGTTGAGCGCCACGTAGAGCGCCATGACGATGAGCGTCGCCACCAGCATGGCGGGCGGGATGTTGCGCTCGGGCTCGCGCACGTCGCCCGCGATGTAGGTCGCAGCGTTCCATCCCGAGTA
>JBFXEP010000496.1:0-2563 GCA_050179995.1 Hyphomicrobium sp. | reverse complement strand
GCTTGCGCGCGATCGCCGCGTCGATGGCGTCGAACAGGAGACCGTTGTCGGGGCTTTCGCGCAGCGGCGCCCTGAGGTCCGCCGCATCCTCCTGCCCGAGGCACATATAGAGCGTGCCGGTGCAGGTCACCCGCACCCGGTTGCAGCTTTCGCAGAAGTTGTGCGTCATCGGCGTGATGAAGCCGAGCCGCCCGCCGGTCTCCCTGATGCGCACGTAGCGCGCGGGCCCGCCGGTCCTGAGCGGAATATCCTCGAGCGTGAAGCGATCCATGAGACGTGCACGCACGATGGAGAGCGGCAGGTACTGGTCCGTGCGGTCGCCCTCGATGTCGCCGAGCGGCATGGTCTCGATCAGGGTCAGGTCGTGTCCCTCGCCGTGCGCGAAGCGGATCAGGCCCTCGATCTCGTCCTCGTTGACGCCCTTGAGCGCCACCGCATTGATCTTGACGGCGATGCCGGCCCGCTTGGCGGCATCCACGCCCTTGAGCACGGTGGCGAGGTCGCCCCAGCGCGTGATGGCGCGGAACTTCGCCGCATCGAGTGAATCGATCGAGACGTTGATGCGGCGCACGCCCGCCGCACTGAGGTCGCCCGCGAAGCGCTCGAGCTGGCTGCCGTTGGTCGTGACCGTGAGCTCGTCCAGGCGCCCGGTCTCGAGATGGCGGCCGAGCGCCCGGAACAGCCACAGGATGTTCTTGCGCACCAGCGGCTCGCCGCCCGTGATGCGCAATTTCCTGACACCCTTGGCGATGAAAGCGGAGCACAAGCGATCCAGCTCCTCGAGCGTCAGGAGCTCCTTCTTGGGAAGGAAGCTCATGTGCTCGCTCATGCAGTAGACGCAGCGGAAGTCGCAGCGATCCGTTACCGAGACGCGCAAATAGCTGATCGCCCGCCCGAACGGGTCGACAAGCTCAGGATGCGGAGCGGATGGCTCGGTCCCAAATGCGGTCGGGTTAGCGAGGTTCATGCCCATTCCCAAAGCGGCGGTCCGACATCGGATCGTAGTGGATCGGCGCGCCGTTCTTCTGATCGCTGCTCACCCCATAGAGTAGCAACCCCCGGCACAACTTCAAGCCCAGCAAAGGCTTGTTCGTGACGCGCCGAAACGATAGTCCTAGTCGCCAAGCCCAGTAAACAAGGGCAACTCAAGAGCTTCGGGGTGGGAACACATGGTCAGCGCAAATGACGTCGCAGCATCGCCAACTGGGCCCGGCTGGCTCGATCGCGAGGCCATCGTCGCCAAGCCGGGCTTCAATCGCTGGTTGGTTCCTCCCGCGGCGCTCTGCATCCACCTCTGCATCGGCATGGCCTACGGCTTCTCCGTGTTCTGGAAGCCGCTGCAGGGCGCGCTGATCGGCGCCGACGGCAAGCCGATCCCCGAATGCTCGGCGGGCGCCGTGACATTCGGCGAGAAGGCCACCGGTACGCTGAAGGCGCTCTTTGCCACCGACTGTAACTGGAGCCAGTTCGATCTCGGCTGGATGTACACGTTCTTCTTCGTGCTGCTCGGCGTGTCGGCCGCGATCTGGGGCGGCTGGCTCGAGCGCGCGGGGCCGCGCAAGGCCGGCCTCGTCTCGACGCTCTGCTGGTGCGGCGGCCTGCTCATCGGCGCGCTCGGCGTCTACACGCATCAACTGTGGCTGATGTGGCTCGGCTCCGGCGTCATCGGCGGCGTCGGCCTCGGCCTTGGCTACATCTCGCCGGTCTCGACTCTGATCAAATGGTTCCCGGATCGGCGCGGCATGGCGACCGGCATGGCCATCATGGGCTTCGGCGGCGGCGCCATGATCGGCTCGCCGCTTGCGACGCTGCTCATGGACAACGTCTTCAAGACGCCGACCGAGCCCGGCGTCTGGCAGACCTTCGTTGCCATGGCCGCGATCTACGCCGTCTTCATGCTCATCGGCTCCTTCCGCTACCGCCTGCCGCCGGCCGGATGGAAGCCCGAGGGATGGACCCCTCCGGTCAACGGCAAGGCCATGATCACGAGCAACCACGTGCACTTGAACAACGCGCACAAGACCTCGGCGTTCTGGATGCTGTGGCTCGTCCTCTGCATGAACGTGTCGGCCGGCATCGGCATCATCGGTGCCGCCTCGCCCATGCTGCAGGAGACGTTCGGCGGCTCGCTCGTGGGACAGGACGCGCTCGGCTATCTCGACATGAAGAAGGACGCTGCACTGGCGGCCACGGCGGCAGCCGTGGGCGCGGGCTTCGTCGGCCTCATCTCGCTGTTCAACATCTTCGGGCGCTTCGCCTGGGCCTCGTCGTCGGACTACCTTGGCCGCAAGGTGACCTACTTCATCTTCTTCGTGCTCGGCGCGGGCCTCTACGCGCTCGCCGCCCAGGCCGCCGATTGGAAGCTCTTGGCGCTGTTCGTCACCTGCTTCTGCATCATCGCCTCGATGTACGGCGGTGGCTTCGCGACCATCCCCGCCTACCTGGCCGACATCTTCGGCACCCAGTTCGTCGGCGCCATCCACGGCCGCCTGCTCACCGCCTGGTCGACGGCAGGCATCGTTGGCCCCGTGATCGTCAACTACCTACACGACACACGCTACGC
>JBFXEP010000495.1:0-2572 GCA_050179995.1 Hyphomicrobium sp. | reverse complement strand
CCTCGGCGGAGAGATCCTGCAGCGTCACCTCCATGCCGGAGGCGACGCACCAGCCGGCGATGTCGGCGCCCATGGTGCCGGCGCCGATGACATGCACGCGGAGCGGCTTCCATTTGAGGTCCTTCGGGGCCTGCGCCTTCAAAAGCTCGGAGAGCTTGAAGACGCGGCGCAGGTTGCGAGACTGCTCGGAGATGAGGAGCGGCGCGAAGTAGCGCGTCTCAGCCGCCTTCAGCGCGTCGAGGTCGCCGCCGTGCTGCTCGAAGAGGTCGATAAGGCGGAAGGGTGCCGGATAGTGCGCCTCGCGCGCCTTCTTCTTCGTTTCATCGCGCATCCTCTTGGCGAGGAGCGCGCGGGCGGGCCAGCGCGTCAGAAGCTGCTGGGCCAACCCGGCCGGCTTGCTCTTGCGCTTCTTCAGCACCGCCTTGCGGGCCGCCCAACGTAGTGCGCCACGGCTCGCGACCAGCTCGTCGACGAAGCCCATGGCGCGGGCGCGCGTGGCGCTGATCATGCTGCCGGTCAGCATGGCCTGCATGGCCGAGACGGGGCCGGCCTGACGTATCGAGCGCGCGGTGCCGTGCCAGCCCGGGAAGATGCCGAGCTTGACCTCGGGGAAGCCGACGCGCGTCCCCTCGTCGCGCGTGGCGATGCGGTAGTGGCAGGCGAGCACCAGCTCGAACCCGCCGCCGACGCAGACGCCGTGGATGCCGGCCACCACGGGAATGGGAAGGCGCTCGATGCGGTCGAAGAGCGACAGCACGAGACGCAGGCGATCGATCACCTGCGCTTCGGACTCGAAGCTCTCGAACTCGTTGATGTCGGCGCCGACGATGAACCCCTTCTCCTTGCCGGAAAGGATGACGAGCCCACACATGGTACGGCGGCGTGCGCCCTCCTCGGCCCAGTCGATGATCTCGCCGAGCTCTTGCAGAGGACGCGTGCCGAGCGCGTTGGCGCTCTGGCCCTCGCGGTCGAAGATCGCCCAGCCGATGCCTTCCTGGTCGACGGAGAAATGCCAGTCGCGGAACGCGAGCTTGCTTTCGCGCGGCTCGCCTGCGTCCTCAGCGTCGGTTTCATGAGCCATGGGTGGCCTCTTTTCTCAGAATGGGCTCGCCGTCCGCCGCGGCGCGCGAGTTGTGGCCGAGGTTGCCGGGCGCCACCTTGCGATAGTTGGGCATCAGCTCCTCGGGCGCGAAGTGATCGACGGCGATAACGCGGGCGGTCAACGCCTCGACCTCGCGCAGGAGCTGGGCCTCGCTCTCGGTGATGGTGCCCGCCTCCGCCGCCTCGCCGATCCAGTCGACGCCGTGATAGCGGCGCACGGTGCCGGCACGGATGGCGCGCTCGAGCTTCTTCTCCGCCTCCTCGGCGGCGACGACCTTCTTGA
This sequence comes from Hyphomicrobium sp., assembly GCA_050179995.1. Classification (GTDB taxonomy): domain Bacteria; phylum Pseudomonadota; class Alphaproteobacteria; order Rhizobiales; family Hyphomicrobiaceae; genus Hyphomicrobium_C. The sequence continues at coordinate 1,188 of JBFXEP010000495.1, read as the reverse complement.
GCGTAACCTCGAGCAGGCCGGTGGGATCGTCCGGGTCGTCGGAGACGTAGATGTCGCGGGTCAGGCGATCACGCACCTCGCCCGGCTCGAGGATGAGACGCACGATCTTCGAGCCCAGTGCGTCGGGCGCCGGATAGTAGTGGCGGCCGAAGGGAAACACGGCGACGCGCAGCAGCGCGCGCAGGAACGGATTGGGGAAGTTGTCGATGGTGCCGCGCAGCGCTTCCTCGAAACGATAGAGGCCGTTCGAGGCGGCGAAGGCGACGATGGCGCGGTCGGACTCGGGGCGGCCGTCGTCCTCGAAGCGCTTCAGCACGCACGAGGTAAGATAGATCTCGGAGAGCGCATCGGCGAGGCGCCCGGTCAGCTTCTGCTTCACCTTGAGGCCGCCGCCGAGCAGCGCGACGGTCAAGTCGGCGACGAGGGCGAAGTTGCGGGAGGCGCGCGAGAGCTGCCTGTAGAGGTTGTCGACGCCGTGATTGCCCCTGGGCGTCTCGGCGAAGATGCCGAGCGTGACGTTGTGGAACAAAGCGCCGGCGAGGTTCGAGATCGAGAATGTCGTGTGCCCGCAGAGCGCCTCGTCGAAATCGCGCATTCCCGCGCGCGTGTCCGGGTTCTGCACGGCCCTCACCTCGCTGTAGAGGTAGGGGTGCGAGCGCAGCGCGCCTTGCGCAAAGGTGATCAGCGTGCGGGTCAGGATGTTGGCGCCTTCGACCGTGATGCCGACCGGCACGAGCTGGTAGGCGGCCTGCAGGTAGTTCGACGGTCCGTCGCAGATAGCGCGCCCGCCGTGGATGTCGAAGGCGTCGTTGACGGCGCGGCGCAGGCGCTCGGTGGTCTGGTACTTCATCAGCGCGGAAATGACGGACGGGCGCTCGCCGCGCGAGACCATGGCGGCGGTGACGGCGCGCGCTGCCTCGTTGACGTAGGCCGCCTCGACGAGGCGCGCGAGCGGCTCCTCGATGCCTTCCATGCGGCCGACCGGCAGGCCGAACTGGCGGCGGATGCGGGCATAGGCGGACGAGACGCGCAGCATCATCTTGGCGCCGGCGGTGGCCGAGGACGGCAGCGAGATGGCGCGCCCGGCGGCGAGGCACTCCATCAGCATGCGCCAGCCCTGGCCGACCATCTTCTGGCCGCCGATCACCCAGTCGATGGGGATGAAGACGTCCTTGCCCCAGTTGGGGC
>JBFXEP010000494.1:0-2578 GCA_050179995.1 Hyphomicrobium sp. | reverse complement strand
GACTCGTGCGTGACGATCAGCGGCGCCGAGCCCGGAATGCCGATGTCGATCTTGATCTCGTAGGTCTTGCCCTTGTGCGAGTGCTTGTGCGGGGCGGACACCACCACGCGGCAGTGCGTCATCCGGTCGAAATGCTTCTCGAGCTTGGCCGCCTTCTCCGCGATCCTGGCTTCGATGGCGGTACTCTTGTCGAGTCCCTTGAAGGAGATTTCGAGCGGTGTGTTCATGAAAGTACCTCGCGTGTTCGGTGTCGTCGCGTGCCCCCATCTTGGCACCTGGGAATGATGCGAGGCTTGATCAAGCCCAAGCCTCTCGCCCGCCACAGGGGGACCCAAGCCTAGCACGCGAAAATCCGGGCTCCCTGCGGAATCTTCGGGCGCTGCTTTTTTCCCTAACGCAGCCGCGTCGTCGCCCATCAGGAACTCGCCGATCGCGCTGGCCGTCAGTTGCCCCGGTGGGACAAGATGTGGCCGGAGGCTGCGGCATGAACACTCGCCTGAAGTCGATCTTTGAGGACGCACAGAAGCTCGATCCGGCGGAGCGCGCCGAGCTTGCCGAGCTTTTGCTGGCAACGGTGGAGACCGACCCCGGCATCGAGGGAGCCTGGTCCGGCGAGGTTTCGGATCGCATCGCGGCACACGAGCGCGGGGAGATTTCCGCCCGGTCTGCGCGCGCCATGCTGGCGAAGTACCTCGCCGAATGAGGGTCGAGTTTATTCTTCCTGCCGGGCACGGGCCTAACGCGGCAGCGTGGTCTTCCCCATCAGGTACTTGTCGATCGCCGCCGCCGCCTGCCGGCCTTCGCGGATCGCCCACACGACGAGCGACTGCCCGCGCCGCACGTCGCCGGCGGCGAAGAGATTCCCATCGCCCGGCAGCTTGTAGTCGCGCTCGTCCGCGTCGAGTCCCTTGAAGCGTCCACGCGCCACAGGCTCGAGCCCGAGACCTGTGAGCACGCCGCCGTCCGTCGGACCCGAGAAGCCCATCGCGAACAGCACCAGCTCCGCGTCGAGCGTCGCCTCCGAGCCCGGGATCGGCTGCATCTTGCCGTCGAGGTGCACGTAGTGGAGCTTCTTCACTTGCCCGCCCTCGCCCGAGAAGCCGGTCGTCGACACCGAGTACTCGACCTGCGCCCCCTCGGCCTGCGACGAGGAGATGCGCAGCTTGAGTGGCCAGTTGGGCCAGGAGAGCGCCTTGTTTTCCTTTACGGGCGGCTTCGGCATGATCTCGAGCTGCGTCACCGAGGTCGCGCCCTGGCGGAACGACGTGCCGATGCAGTCGGAGCCCGTGTCGCCGCCGCCGATGACGATCACAGGCTTGCCCTTGGCCGAGATCTCCTTCGTGCCCTCGAGCTGCGGCTCGCCCGCGACGCGCCGGTTCTGCTGCGCCAGGAACTCCATCGCGTAGTGGATGCCGCCGAGGTCGCGTCCCGGCGACTTGGCGAAGAAGTCGAACGGCGTCTCCGAGCCCATCGCCAGCAGCACGGCGTCGTACTCGATTTCGAGATCGCGCGCCGGGATGTCGCGGCCGACGTGCACGTTGCAATGGAACGTCACGCCCTCGGCCTCCATCTGCGCACGCCGGCGCGCGATGACGCCCTTCTCCATCTTGAAGTCGGGGATGCCGTAGACGAGCAGCCCGCCGGGTCGCGCGTTCTTCTCGTAGACGTGCACGTCGTGGCCGGCGCGCGCGAGCTGCTGCGCAGCAGCTAACCCCGCCGGGCCCGAGCCCACGATGGCGACCTTGTAGCCCGTCTTGGTCTCGGGAGGCTGCGGCGTGATCCAGCCGTTCTCGATCGCCCGGTCTGCGATCGAGCACTCGATGGTTTTGATCGTCACCGGCACGTCGTCGATGTTGAGCGTGCAGGAGGCCTCGCACGGCGCCGGGCAGACGCGCCCCGTCACCTCGGGGAAATTGTTGGTCGAGTGCAGGTTGAGCGCCGCCGTCTGCCAGTCGCCGCGATAGACGAGGTCGTTCCAGTCCGGGATCTGGTTGTTGACCGGGCAACCGTTGTGACAATAGGGGATGCCGCAATCCATGCAGCGCGCGGCCTGCGTCTTGACGGCCGGCTCCGCCAGCGGCACCACGAACTCGTGCCAGTGTTTGATGCGCTCATCGACCGGCTCGTAGGTACGATCCGAGCGCTCGAACTCAAGAAATCCGGTCGGCTTTCCCATCTTGCTCTTTTCTTTCGGTCTTAAGCCTGAACGCGTTCGCCGGTTGCCGCGGCCTTGGCCTTGGCGAGTTCGGCCAGCGCGCGCCGGTATTCGAACGGCATGACCTTCTTGAATTTCGGCACGTACCCGGCCCAGTCGGCGAGGATCGCCTGCGCCTTGGTCGAGTTCGTGTAGTGGGCATGCCGCACGATCAGCGCATGCAGGCGCTCGAGATCCTGCTCGCGCATGTCGGCCATGAGCTCGGCGAGCGCCCGCGTCGCCTCGCCGTTACCGCGGGCGAGCTTGGCGATCAGCGCCGCGTCGAGCGCCATCGGCTCGATCTCGACCATCTCCTTGTTGAGACGGCTGTCGAGGTCGCCCGCCTCGTCCAGCACATAGGCGACGCCGCCCGACATGCCGGCC
>JBFXEP010000493.1:0-2633 GCA_050179995.1 Hyphomicrobium sp. | reverse complement strand
CTCGTGCTCGGCATGGCGCTGACCAGCCTCTGGGGCTGGGTGATCGAGCGGCTCGCCTACCGGCCGCTGCGCGGCTCGTTCCGCCTCGCGCCGCTGATCTCGGCCATCGGCATGTCGATCTTCCTCAGCAATTTCGTGCAGCTCGTGCAGGGCCCGAACAACAAGACGCTCGAGCCCATCCTGTCCAAGGTGATCAACATCCCGATCGGCGACGGCACGGCGACGCTGGCCGAGAAGCAGCTCCTCATCATGGTGGTGACGGCGGCGCTGCTCGGCGTGCTCTGGTACGTGGTGCGGCACACGCCGCTCGGGCGCGCGCAGCGGGCCTGCGAGCAGGACCGCAAGATGGCGGCGCTGCTCGGCGTCGACGTGGACCGCACGATCTCCATCACCTTCATCATGGGCGCGGCGCTGGCGGCGGTCGCGGGCCTGCTGTGGATGACCTACTACGGCGTCGTCTCCTTCTCCGACGGGTTCGTGCCCGGCATCAAGGCGTTCACGGCGGCCGTGCTCGGCGGCATCGGATCGCTGCCGGGCGCCGTGCTCGGCGGTCTCCTGATCGGCCTCATCGAGACCTTCTGGTCGGCCTACTTCACCATCGACTACAAGGACGTGGCCGCCTTCTCGATCCTCGCCATCGTGCTCATCTTCCTGCCGTCCGGTCTGCTCGGCCGTCCCGACGTCGAGAAGGTCTGAGCCATGGACAGCGCCGCAGCCGTGGTGAAACGGGCTCTCCTCGTCGGCCTCATCACGCTCGGCCTCGCCTTTCCCATCGTGGCGCTGCGCACCGACGTCGATTTCTCGAACCATACCGTGCTGACCGAGCGCTGGCCGACCGCGTTCGGGCTGGCGGGGCTGGCGCTGCTCGGCGCGCTCATCCTCGGTTTCCTCCGGCCCGCGCTCACCGCGCGGCCTGCGGCCAAGGCCGCCGAGCCCGCCGCGCCGCCGCATCCCTTCCTCGACTACCTGCCGCGGCTCGGCCTCGTGCTGCTCATCGCCTTCCCCTTCATCGCCATGGGCATTGCCGCCGCGGGCGGCCCGGGCGTGCTCAAGGTCATGGACAACTACGGCATCCAGATCCTGATCTATGTGCTGCTCGGCTGGGGGCTCAACATCACCGTCGGGCTCGCGGGCCTCCTGGACCTCGGCTACGTCGCCTTCTATGCGGTCGGCGCCTATTCGTCGGCGCTGCTGGCCAAGACCTGGGGCCTTTCGTTCTGGATCGCGCTGCCGCTGGCCGGCATCCTCGCCGGCTTCTGGGGGCTGCTCGTCGGCCTTCCCGTGCTGCGGCTCCGGGGCGACTATCTGGCCATCGTCACCCTCGCCTTCGCCGAGATCGTGCGCCTAGTGCTCATCAACTGGGTTCCGGTGACGGGCGGCTACGCCGGCATCTCGAGCATCCCGAAGCCGTCGGTGCTCGGCTATTCCCTCGGCTCGGAGCCCACGGGGCTCGCGGCGACGCTCGGGCTGCCGCGCCTCACCTTCATGTACTACCTCCTGCTCGCGCTCGCGCTCTTCACCTACTGGGCGGCGACTCGGCTGCGAACGCTCCCCATCGGGCGCGCCTGGGAGGCGATGCGCGAGGACGAGATCGCGTGCCGCTCGCTCGGCATCAACACGGTCAACACCAAGCTCTCGGCGCTGGCGGCGGGTGCGTTCTTCGGCGGGCTGGCGGGCGCGTTCTTCGCCTCGCACCAGGGCTTCATCAGTCCGAAGTCGTTCGAGTTCATGGAGAGCGCGATCATCGTCGCCATCGTCGTGCTGGGCGGGCTCGGCAGCATGGTGGGCGTCGCCATCGCCGCCATCGTCATGATCGGCGGCACGGAGCTCCTGCGCGAGCTCGACCTCTTGAAGGCGGTGTTCGGGCCGGATTTCGATGCCGCCCAATTCCGCATGCTGCTGTTCGGCCTCGCCATGGTCGTGCTGATGGTCTGGCGGCCCAAGGGGCTCATCGCCAACCGCGAGCCGACGGTGCGCTTGAAGCCCGTGCCGCGGCGCGGCGCGCCCGTCGCCGAGCCGGCGGAGTAGACCCATGCGCTGGACGTCCGACCCCCTGCTCACGGTCGATCATCTCTCCATGCGCTTCGGCGGCCTGGTGGCGGTGAACGACCTCTCGATCTCGGTCGGACGCGGCGACATCACGGCCCTGATCGGCCCCAACGGCGCCGGCAAGACCACGGTCTTCAACTGCATCACCGGATTCTACAAACCGACCAGCGGGCGGCTTGCGCTTGCGCACGGCGGCACGGCGAGCGCGGAGGCGGTGGCCGCGCTCACGCGCTCCGACAAGCGGCGCACGGTCGGGGCCAAACCGGAGCTGTTCCTGCTCGAGCGCATGGCGGACCACGCCATCGCTGCGGAAGCGCGCGTCGCGCGCACGTTCCAGAACATCCGCCTGTTCCCCGGCATGACCGTGCTCGAGAACCTGATCGTGGCGCAGCACCGGACGCTGATGGCCGCGTCCGACCTCTCGCTCGGCGGGCTCCTGGGGCTCGCCAAGCATCGCGCCGCCGAGCGCAAGGCGCTGGAGCTGGCCAAGGCCTGGCTCGAGGTGGTGGGCCTCGTCGAGCGCGCCGACGACCCGGCCGGCGATCTTCCCTACGGCGCGCAGCGGCGCCTCGAGATCGCGCGCG
>JBFXEP010000492.1:0-2641 GCA_050179995.1 Hyphomicrobium sp. | reverse complement strand
GGCGGCGAACCCGGAGAAGTATTACGGCTCCACGGTCGATGTCGGCGCTCCCGTATCGGAAGTGTACTCGCCGCGCGCTTTCACCTTGGAGGAACCCACGGCCTCAGTGGACAGATCAAAACCGGCCAGTCGTCGACACCTGAAAACCGGCCAGTCGAGGCGGCAAGGCTGCGGGCGGTTTACTGAGGCGGAGCCTCCCGACGCAAGCCGGCGTGGGTCTTCAGTCGCCAGCTCTTCGGCCCGCAGGTGATGACGTGGCCGTGCTCGAGGAGCCGGTCGAGCATGGCGGTGACGGCGGGCGTGTCGCCGAGGAGCTTGCCCCAGTCCTCGACCGGGCGGTTGGAGGTGAGGATGGTGGAGGCGCGGCCGTGCCGGCGCATGATCAGTTCAAGGAGGTCCTCGGCGGCGGTGATCGGCAGCTTGCGCATGGCGAGGTCGTCGATGATGAGCAGCGGGACGGCGGCGAGCTCGGCGACATACGCCTTGCGGGTGCCGTCGAGTGTGGCGTCGGCGAGTTCTTCGAGCAGCACGTAGGCCTCGCGGTAGCGCACCGGGTAGCCCTGCTGGATGGCGGCGTGGCCGAGTGCCTGGGCGAGATGGCTCTTGCCGGTGCCGGGCGGGCCGAGGAAGAGCGCGTCCTCGCGCTGGGCGATGAAGCGGCCGGTGGCGAGCTCGAAGAGCAGCGCCCGATCGAGCTTGCGATTGAAATCGAAGTCGAAGGTGTCGAGCGTCTTGCCGGGGTCGCGGAAGCGCGCCTGTTTGCGGCGGCGTTCCAGCAGCCGATCGGCGCGGCGGGTGAGCTCGTCGCTGACCAGCAGCGAGAGCCAGTCGAGCGGGGCGAGCCGCTCGGCCTGCGCCTGGTGCAGGCGCGTTTCGAGCACGGCGGCCATGCCGCCCAGGCGCAGGTGGCGCAGGGCACGGGCGAGTTCGGGGAGCGTCATGTCGGGTCCTCCGGGGTGGATGGGCGCGAGCGCGCCGCGATGGCGTCGCGGTACTGGGTGAGCTCACGGATGAGCGGATCGACCTGCCGCAGGGCGAGCGGCGGGCGCGGGGTGCGTTCGAGGTAGCGGCGGACGAAGTGGTAGCGCGGCTGGCCGAGGTCGCAGGCGGCGGCGCACGCCTCGCTGACCGCGTCGACGCCGTGGCGGCGCGCCAGCGCCAGGATGCCGAGGATGCGCCGGCTGCCGAGCGCGCCGTCGAGGTCGGCGATGTGCCGACAGAGGACGCCGATGACGCCGCTCGCCCGCTCGGCGCGCTGCACGAGCTGCTGCAGTGCGGGCGCGGTGCGCGGCGGGCGATCCTCCTCGCGGGTGCGGAAGCGCCCCGGTGCATCGACCCGGTGCTCGCGCAGGAGCAGCCCGCTGCGGGGATCCAGGATGCGCACGACGTGCCCGTCCCACTGCACGGCGACGATCGTGCCGATCCGCCCGGGCGGGACGGAGTAGTAGGCACGGTCGACCTCGACATGCCCATCGACGTGCACCAGGCGCGTGCCGTGCGCGTAGTAGCGAAACGGCTCGAATGGCAGCGGCTGGAGATGGGGCTGCTCCTCGGCAAACATGGTGGCCACCTGGCGCTTGGTGGTGCCGTGGATGCGGGTGTCGGCCCAGCGCGTCGCCCAGCGGTCGAGGTAGGCCTGCGCCGCGGCGAGGGTCTCGAAGCGCAGGCCGCGCAGCGGCGTCCGCTTCGCGTGCCCGACGCCGGCTTCCACCTTGCCCTTGCGATCGGGATCGCGCACCCGGCACGGCAGCGCCGTGACGCCGTAGTGGGCCAGCACGTCGCGGTAGAGCGGATTGAGCGTCGGGTCGTACCAGTCCGGGCGCAGGACGCCTTCCTTGAGATTGTCGAGCACGACCACCCGCGGCGCGCCGCCCAAGCGCCGAAACGCCTGCTCATGCAGCTCGGCCCAGATCCGACCGCTCGAGCGCGCCGCGAGCAGCCACACCGTCTTGCGGCTACAGCCGAGGGTGAGGACGAAGAGCCGACTGCGCCGGTACTTCCCGGTGCCGGCGTCGCGGATCAGCGGCCCGTCGCCGTAGTCGACCTGCGCTTCCTCGCCGGGCGCCGTGGTGATCACGGCGCGGGCGACGGGGACCACGGCGCCGCGCAGGCCGCGCACGAAGCGGCGGACGCTGGCGTAGCGGGCCGGGAAGCCGCGGTCGTCGACCAGGTCCTGGTAGATCGCCATGGCGTTGCGGCCCTGGGCCAGTGCCGCTTCGATCACCTCCCGGTACGGCTCGCACGCGCTGGCCCGCGGAGACCGCGACGGGCCCGAGTCGGTGGACACCGGCGCTCCACTGGCCGGTTTTGCCGCGCCGGAGTCGGTGGACACCTCCCCACCACTGGCCGGTTTTGCCCCCAGCCGCCGTCGCCGCTCGGCGCGGATCGGCACCCCGGCGGCGCGCAGATACCCGCTCGCGGTCTCGCGCCGCACCCCGAGCTCGGCTTCGATGCGCCGCAGCGGCCATCCCAGCCGCCCCAGGGCCAGTACCTGCTGTCGCTTCTCTTCACTCAAGACGTTGGCCATCCCCGACGACGACTCGCTCGTCGCCGTCGGCGTCAACGCCTTGCTCGCTACGACTGGCCGGTTTTCAGGTGTCCATCACTGCCCGGTTTTGACCGTCCACAGAGGCTATCTACA
>JBFXEP010000491.1:0-2656 GCA_050179995.1 Hyphomicrobium sp. | reverse complement strand
TGCACGGCATAGGCCTTCATGAAGCTCTCGCACGCCATGCGGCTCGCCAGCGCGCCGCCCGCGTGCCCGCCCATGCCGTCGGCGAGCACGGCCACCACCGCCGCGCCGTTCTCGGCGGGCGCCTCGGCGGCTGCCTCTCGCTGGCTCCAGAGCAGAGCCGTGTCTTCCTGGTAGCTGCGCGCACCCTTGGTGGCGCGGCTTGCGTGCTCGAAGGCTTGCATTGGGACGTCTTTAGGTCTGTTCCTGGAGTGCCGCCCAATCGAAATCCGGGCCACAGAACGGCACGAATACGAGCTGCGTGCGGCCCATCGTGATGACATCCATCTGGTTGAGCTCGACCGCGCCCGTGGGCCGCTTGTCGTTGAGGGAGACGACGTTGGTCTTAGCAAGGTTGGGCACGAAAAGAAAAGAGCGCTCCGACGAATCGTAGCGGATATAGGCCTGCTCTTCCCCCGAGATCGCGTCGTCCCCGAAGTCGATGGGGATGCGGTTGCTCTCTGCGCGGCCCATCGAGTTGTTGCCTTCGAAGATCGGACGGTACTGGCCGATGCCGGGCCCGCCCACGATGACGAGCCAGCCCACCACCGGGTCCTGCTCGAACGCGCCGCGCGCCACCTGCATCTTGCCGCGCACGAGCTGCGTGCGCGAGCCGCCGGGAGCCTCGGACTGCTTGGCGGCGCGCACGACGCGCGTCGTCGGCGGTGCGTCCGCCTCCTGATGCTTGCTCTCGGCCGTCACACGCGGCGTGCGCGCCTCGCGCGCTGCCTCTGCGGCGCTCGGCGAGGCTTCGGCGCGCGGCACCGGAAGCTGCGGGGGAGCATCCGACGCGGGCGCGGCGATGGCCCCTTCGATCGGAGGCGGCGCGGCGGACGCGGCGCGCTGCGCCACCGCGGCCTGCTGCCGAGCCGTGTCCTCGCGGCTTGCCGCCACCAGCGCATCCTTGAGAGAGCCGAGAAACCGCCCCGAGCGCTGCCCTTGCCCACCACCGCTTGCCGACATGTCCGTCCTCCTCGTCTGCTGCTGGGGCGGGCTGGCGCCCGGCGCCGAACCGCCCTTCCAAAACGGAGCCTCTGCTCCGGCCGTGCCGTACCGCCTACGCCTAGCCCGGGGGCGCGGCGGAAAACTTCAAGCGTGCGTTGCCGAGCTCGATCAGGTCGCCGCTCGCGAGCCGCGCTTCCGCAACCGCGCGCCCGTTGACCACGACGCCGTTGCCGCCCGCGCTCGAGAGATCCGTGATGACGAACTCCGCGTCTTCCGTCCGGTGGATGGCCGCGTGGTAGCGGTGCACGGTCACGTCCTCGAGGCAGATGTCGTTGTCGGTTTCGCGCCCGATCCGGAGCAGCGTGCGAGCCAGGTTGAAACGCTGCTCCTTGGACGACGGTGCCACCTCGTTGGCGTTCACGAGCTCGACCCAGGCTTCAAGCGGCCTCAGCGGAATGTGCCCGGTGCGCACTCCGTCGCGCGGCTCGGCCTTGGCGCGCGCCACGCGACGCACCTGCGTCTGCGCCTCCGAGACCACGGTCACCTCCGCCTCGCGCCGGCTCGCCCACAGCCCGATCAGCGCCAGCGGCGGGATGACGAACAGAGCCGCAAGCCCGAGCACGAGCGCCGGCGCCTTGGCGTAGCTCGCCGCGAGCCAATCCGTGAACCCCGTCCACGATTGCCCGAGCGGCAGCGCGATCACGGCTCCATCGCCGAACGTCGTCATCGCATAGTCCGCGTGCGCGGCCGAGACCGTCAGCCCAAGCACCACCGTCGCCGCCAGGATATGTCGAGCCGGCGAGCAAGCGAAGCTCCGCCGGATGTAGTCCGCTGTGGACAGCCGCATGGATATGCTCAAGCTCGAATCTGCCTTACTTCTTCTCGTGTTCTGCGGCAGCAACATGGCCGCTAACATCCACAGGATGCGAATAGCTGCAAAGTTGACCACAACGCGCACGCGTCCGCCACATTCCTGCTTCACAAGGGGCAGCGGAGGTGATTTGCACTCAGGAAGCGTGGAACTCTCGTTCCGCGTCGGCGCTTTCCGAGCGAACCCTTGAGCCCGAGAGCTGATGACGAACCTGGTCGCGCTGAAAAACGGCACGGAGCTGGCAGGTGACTACCGCATCGAGCGCGTGCTCGGCGCCGGGGGCTTCGGCATCACGTATCTCGCCAAGGAAGCCGCCCTCGACCGCAGCGTCACCATAAAAGAATACTTCCCCTCGGATTTCGCGGCCCGCCTGTCGACCGCCGACGCCGCCCCCCGCTCGCAGGACTGCGCCAGCGACTACCGCTGGGGCCTCGAGAGATTCATCGAGGAAGCGCAGACGCTTGCCCGCTTCTCGCACCCCAACATCGTGCGCGTGTACCGCTACTTCAAAGCCAACAACACGGCCTACATGGTGCTCCATTTCGAGGAGGGCCAGAGCCTCAAGTCGTGGCTGAAGGGCCTGGGACGCGCCCCCCGCCAGAAGGAGCTCGACGCCATCGTCGCCCCGCTCCTCGATGCACTCGAGCTCATCCACAAGCAGGACTTCCTGCATCGCGACATCGCCCCCGACAACATCATCATCCGCAAGGACGGCGCCCCGGTGCTGATCGACTTCGGGTCGGCGCGCGGCGAGATCCTCGCCCATTCGAAGACCGTCTCCGCCCTCGTGAAGCCCGGCTACTC
>JBFXEP010000490.1:0-2664 GCA_050179995.1 Hyphomicrobium sp. | reverse complement strand
GGCGGCGTCAGCCGGCCGGGCCGCCCTCGTCGGCCGAGGGGCACAGACCCTGCATCGCCCCGCGCGAACGGCGGGCCTTGGGCGGCAAGGCAGCAGCGACGGTTTCCGCCTCCGCCTCCTCCACGCTGACCTCGTCACCGGCATAGACGCCCTTCAGCTGGTCGACGTCGTCGATGGCGACGGCCCAGACGTTGCACTTGCTCGTGAAGCGTATCTCGCCGCGCTTGGAGATGGGGGTGGCGCCGAAGCCGATGGCGATGGCGTCGCCTTCCGGCCAGAAGGCGATCTCGCCCTTGCTCACGACGAGGCGGGCGTCCGGCTCGAGATCCTGCGAAACCGGCGTGCGGAAATAAAGCTCCTTGCCCCAGGTCTGCACCGAGGCGCGGATCGGCAACGCCTCCCAGATGCGGTCGGCGGTGGGAGTCGCCAGGAGGCGTGCGCGGATGGCTACGTCTCCTGCTCTGATGAGTATGCGCCGCACCGTAGCCTCCCAAAGTCGTTTTGGACGGCGAGACTTCAAGCAACGAACCTAAACGCCGCGTCGCGGAGTCGGGTTCGATTGCGAGCCGTATTCGTGGGTGCTTTCGTGGCGAGCACGCCAGAACCGGCGATTGTGTTTAGGCGGCCGTCACACACAGCATCTCATCTGCCGCGACATCCTTCAAGAGGTCACGTCAAGATGGCATTTGTCGAAAAGCTGCAAGGTCTTGGTAACCGCACTCGCAGCGGTCTGTGAGCGCGGCACCGTTCGAGAGGGGCCGGTTGCGCGCCGAGAGCGCCGTTTTGCGGCCCCGCGAGGGGCATCCTCAGGCCGGCGGCGGGCCGAAGACGACGACGGCGTTCAAGCCGCCGAACGCAAACGAGTTCGACATCGCGTAGTCGACCTTCAAGTCGCGGCCGACGTTCGGCACGTAGTCGAGATCGCACTCGGGGTCCGGATCGTCGAGGCCGATGGTCGGGGGCACCCAGCTCTCCTGCATGGCCCTGATGGTGGCCACGGCCTCGATGCCGCCGCCGGCGCCCAGCGGGTGGCCGGTCATGGACTTTGTCGAGGAGATGGCGAGCTTGGAGGCAGCGTTCTTGAACACCTCCTTGATGGCCCTGGTCTCGTTGATGTCGTTGTCCTTGGTCGCCGTGCCGTGGGCGTTGAGGTAGGCGATGTCGGACGGGTCGAGGCCGGCCTCATCGAGGGCCATGCGCATGGCGTAGCTCGGGCCTTCGACGGTCGGCTTCACCATGTCCTGGCTGTCGGAGCTCATGCCGTAGCCCGAGAGCTCGGCGAGGATCGTGGCGCCGCGGCGCTTGGCGTGCTCGAGCTCCTCGAGCACGAGGATGCCGGCGCCTTCGCTCAGCACGGTGCCGTTGCGATTCTTGGCAAACGGGAAGCAGCCCTGCGGTGAGAGAACGTGCAGCGCCTGCCAGGCCTTCATGGTGCCGTAGTTGATGACCGCCTCGGAGGCGCCGGCGATGGCGACGTCGACGAGGCCGTTCCTGATGTAGTCGCGGGCGATGCCGAAGGCGTGGGTCGCCGTCGAGCAGGCCGAGCAGGTGGCGAAGGTCGGGCCCTTGATGCCGTACTCGATGCCGACGTGGGCCGAGGCCGAGGAGCCGATGATGCGCAAGAGCGTCAGCGGATTGGTGGCGCGCTTGTTCAGGATGAAGAGGTCGCGGTAGGCGGTCTCGAAGGTGGTGAGGCCGCCCGCGCCCGAGCCGATGATGCAGGCCGCGCGATAGGGATTCTCGAGCGGGAACTCGAGGCCGGACTGGGTCACGGCCTGCTCGGCGGCGGCGGCGGCAAACCACGAGTAGCGGTCTGCGTGCACGATGATCTTGTCGCGCTTGTAGTTCTTGAGCACGACCTTGGGATCGAAGTCCTTGATCTGCGCGGCGATGAGGATCTTCAGATCCTCGAGCGGAAAGCCGCCGAGCTCGGACACGCCGGACTTGCCTTGTTTGAGGCTCTCCCAGAATTCCGCGACGTTGAGCCCGATGGGCGTAACCACGCCGAGACCCGTGACGACCACACGACGTGCGCCGTTTGCATTTGTCATTGCTTCAACCGATCCTACGAACCGGCCTCCCGCGGCCGGCAATTGGGGCCAGCGGCCCAGCCAAGTTCAAAATCTGGTTGCCCGCTCCGGCAACCAGTTCTGATCACGTTCGCGCGCTCTGACGGCTACGCCTTTGCAGCGGCGGGCCCCGCGGCCATCAAACCCTTAACTTTGTCGACGACAGATCCGACGGTCTTGAAGTCGCTCACGTCCTCGTTCGCGTTGTAGGGGATCTCGATGCCGAAGGTATCTTCGATGTCGAACACAATCATCGCGAGGTCGAGCGACTCGATCTTGAGGTCGGTCAAGGCAGTCGAGAGAGAGATGTCGTCCCTCGGCTCCTTCATATGCTTCTTTAGAATGTCGATGATTTTGGTTGCGACTTCGTCCATCTCGCTCTCCAAACCCTGCCCAACGCGACTTGCAGGGACCCCGCATTGGCTCAACTTAAGTAAATTGAACACTTAAGTAGTGCAGGGCCGCAATTATCACAAGCTTGGGCGTCACATATCCTTAAACCGGCCTGAAGTCCAGCCGACGGGGTTTTTTCGCACCTCGCAGCTCTCCGGCTCGAGCTCCTTGTGACAGATCCCATGGCGGCGCGAAGTTCCAC
>JBFXEP010000489.1:0-2666 GCA_050179995.1 Hyphomicrobium sp. | reverse complement strand
CCGAGCGCGGAGGTCAGCGAATAGGCCGTGACGACGAGCCCCACCACAAGGGCGGCGGCTGCCTGCGACCACATCCTGTTTCGAATTGCGGCGAACAGGAAGAACGGGATCAGCGCCTTGAGACAGTCGGCTGCGACGCTGGCTGCGCCGTAGATCTGCCCGTCAAGCTCGGTTCTTCCGAGACTGAACCCGAAACGCCAGTTCATGGCCGCCGACACTGCGATCAGAACGCAGGCGGCCAACACCCCAAACACGCCTAGAGCATGTCTTATTAGCATTGCCCTCTCCATTCGACCTGCGCCGCCCCTTGGCAGCCAGGCCCCCTGTCGTTGGGTCTGGAGGAAACAGACCGGCCCGCTCCACTCGCGACTGGTGCCGATCAGAGATGCGCGCGTCTCTCGCCTGTTGAGCAGGCCCGCTCCCAAAGCGGACCATCAGGCTCGGTCGGCGCCGCCCCCGGGCGACACGCTGAGCTGGACCTGCTCACGCCATCCTCGAGTTGTGCACATGCGGCATCGCCGCTCGATCCCGATGTGCAAACCTTCGGCAATCCGTGAGCAATTTCACGCAAGACACATCCCTCGCTGGCCAGGGTTAGTTGATTCTCGTGGGAGGTCACTATTGATTGTTAAGAAGAATCAGTCTGGTACGCGGATTCGCCGCCATTGAGCTGCCGATCTGCACCAATCTGTGGCGATTTTGCACGGCCGATCGTCCACATCTTGGCACCGCTTTTTGCACCGGTTATCCGCAAAAACAGCGGCATCAATCCACAGTCGCCGTTCTGTCATGCCGGGCCATTCGGGCGATGCGCTCTTCAGTCCGGCACGCCCGCACGGGCCCCGCCTTCGCGCTGTTCTCGATGTGCACCATGCCGTAGCCAGCGTGCGTTAGGCGCGCTTAGACGTCATTGCGCATGGTCCTCGCGCCTGCGTTTTGTTATCATTCGCGAAGTCGGCAGATTTGGCTGCAGGGAGCGAGGCTTGGCTCGCCCCTGCGTGCAGGCGTCGGAGTTTCGTTGCATGCGGTGGTACGTCGGTTATCCCATCCTCGCCGCGGGTCTCGCATTCGGCTTCGAGACCTTGTTTCCGGGCGAGCCCGAGCATCGCGCCGTCGACGCGGCGATGGCGCAAGCCCTCGCACCCGACGCCGGAAAAGAGCCGACCGTGGTGCTGGCCTCCGAGATCGGCGCCCTTCCCAAGCCCTCGCGCATCGCGTCCTTCTCGCCGGGCAGCAAGCTCACCGACGCCGATCCGTCCAGCAGCTCCGTGCTCGACTACCTGGCGCAGGCGCTGACACCGGTCGCTCCCGCGCCGCAGCCGGTCACGCTGCGGCCCGTCACCGTCACGGCCTGGAAGAGCGCGGTGGTGCCGGCCGCGAAACCGCAGCCCGGCGCCGATCCCACCGGTGCGCGCATCGCGCTCGCGCGCGACATCCAGCGAGAGCTCCGCCGCGTCGGCTGCTATGTGGGCGAGATCGACGGCGTCTGGGGCGGCGGATCGAAGCGCGCGCTCCTCACCTTCCTCGACCGCGTCAACGCCTCGCTGCCGTCGCGCGATCCCGACGTGATCATGCTGACCCTCGTGCGTGCGCAGGGCGCCGCCGTCTGCAGCGCGACGTGCCCGCAAGGCCAGAGCCTGACCACGGCCGGCCGCTGCATGCCGACGACCATTCTCGCGCATGCCGACAAGGGCAAGGGGCGCGCTCCGGATGCGTCCCAGCCGTCGGTGACGGAGGCCGCGTGGGCGGACGCGGGCACGCGAGGCGCGGAACCTTTCGGACGCATGAGCATCGGCGGACCGAAGCCCGAGGAGGTCGCGCAATTGACCGCCGGCTGGTCGCGCCCGGCTGGCGCTGAGGTCGCACAGGACGATCACACGCCGGCGCGCACCGCGCTCCTCGACGAGGGCGAGATCGTACCCGCGGCGCCGGAGGCCGCCACCGCTGCCGCTGCGCCGCCTTCCTCGTTCGATGGCGCGGCCGCCGAGCCGCCTGCGAAGCGGGCCAAGTCCTCCGCCAAGAGCGGGAAGCCACGCTGGCGCACGGCATCCGGCGGCACCTATCGCCACGTGCAGCGGCTCTTCACGCATCCGCTCGGCATGTGAGCCGGCCCGCAATCGCTCAGGGCGATGTCGCCCCCCGCGCCGCCGTACGGGCGCGAAGCCAGTCCAGGTAATCCTCAAGGCCGCCTTCGACGGGCACGATGAGGAGGGCCGGGACCTCGTATGGATGGCGGGTGCGCATCGCGGCGACGACACGCTCGGCCAGCCCCTGCCGCGTCTTTGCGATCAAGACCACCTCGGCGGAGCGGTGGCGTTTACCTTGCCAGACATAGATCGAAACCACGCCGGGCAGGATGTTCACGCTCGCGGCTTGCCCCGTGTCGACCAGCAGCGTCGCCTCGGCCTCGGCGGTCTCGAGCGAGGGATACGTTGCATAGACGAGAACGGCCTTGTCGTTTTCCTGCAAGTAGGCGAGCCTCCTGGTGCGGCGGAAGATTCACTCAATTGTAGCGTCGGACCGGACAATCCCACATCGCTGCCTTACGCCGAACAGCCCCGGTTGCCCACGCCCTCCAGCCCGACATCATGGCCAAACAGAAAAGCAAATTCGAGAAGATCGCCTTCGTCGCAAGCGAGGTCGGCGAGGCGGCCGAGGCACTGGCG
>JBFXEP010000488.1:0-2679 GCA_050179995.1 Hyphomicrobium sp. | reverse complement strand
TCGCCTGCGGCGTCGGCGCCTACGCGGCCGGCATCTTCCACCTCTTCACGCACGCGGCCTTCAAGGCGCTGCTGTTCCTCGGCGCGGGCTCCGTGATTCACGGCATGCACCACGAGCAGGACATGCGCAAAATGGGCGGTCTCGCCAAGAAGCTGCCGATCACCTGGCTCACGATGCTGATCGGCACGCTGGCCTTGACCGGCGTCGGCATCCCGCACCTCGGCGGCTTCGCGGGCTTCCACTCCAAGGACGCCATCGTGGAAGCGGCCTACGCCGCCCACACGCCGGATGACTACGCCTTCTGGGCGCTCGTCATCGCCGCCTTCATGACCTCGTTCTACTCCTGGCGGCTGATGTTCCTGACCTTCCACGGCAAGACGCGCGCCGACCACCACACCTACGACCATGCGCACGAAAGCCCGTGGGTGATGCTGGTGCCGCTCCTTGTGCTGGCGGCCGGCGCCGTGCTCGCCGGCATCGTCTTCCAGCCCTATTTCCTGGGCGAGGGCTACGACGCCTTCTGGCGCGGCGCGCTGTTCGAGGCGCCGGGCAAGGACATCCGCCACCACATGCACGAGGTCCCGGAGTGGGTGCCGCTCGCGCCGACGGTCGCCATGCTGGCCGGCCTCGCCCTCGCCGTCCTCTATTATGTCCTGGTGCCGAGCCTGCCGGCGCTCACCGCGCGCCTCATGAAGCCGCTCTACCTGTTCCTGCTCAACAAGTGGTACTTCGACGAGCTCTATGATTGGCTCCTCGTGCGCCCCGCCTTCGCCATTGGCCGCGTGCTCTGGAAGGTCGTCGACGGCACCATCATCGACGGCACGATCGACGGCATCGCCAAGGTCGTGCTGTGGGGCACCGGCCGCATCGTTCGCCTGCAGACGGGCTACGTGTACCACTACGCCTTCGCCATGCTGATCGGCGTTGCGGCGATCCTGACCTACTTCATTCTGGCCGGCGGCGGGGTGGTCCCATGAATCTCTCGGGCGTACCCATCCTGTCGCTCGTGACGCTGCTCCCGATCGCGGGCGCGGTGTTCATGGCCGTCTTGCCGCGCGAGGCCTTGGGCAACATCCGCTACACGGCGCTCTGGACCACGCTCGCCACGTTCGCTGTCTCGCTCCTGATCTGGCTCGAGTTCGATCCCGCCACGGCGGGCTTCCAGTTCGTCGAGGAGCGGGAATGGATGGGCCCCATCAAGTACAAGATGGGCGTCGATGGCATCTCGATGCTGTTCGTCATCCTGACGACGTTCCTGATGCCGCTCTGCATCCTGGCCTCCTGGGAGGCCATCGAGGACCGTGTCAAGGAGTACATGATCGCCTTCCTCGTGCTCGAGGCGCTGATGATCGGCGTCTTCTGCGCGCTCGATCTCGTCCTCTTCTATCTGTTCTTCGAGGGCGGCCTGATCCCGATGTTCCTCATCATCGGCATCTGGGGCGGCAAGCGCCGCGTCTACGCGAGCTTCAAGTTCTTCCTCTACACGTTCCTGGGCTCGGTCCTGATGCTGCTCGCCATGATGGCCATGTACTGGCACGCGGGCACCACCGACATCTCCACCCTGATGCAGACCAAGTTCCCGCCGGACCTGCAGGTCTGGCTGTGGGTCGCCTTCTTCGCCTCGTTCGCGGTCAAGATGCCCATGTGGCCGGTGCACACTTGGCTGCCGGACGCCCACGTCGAGGCGCCGACCGCGGGCTCCGTCATCCTGGCCGGCATCCTCTTGAAGATGGGCGGCTACGGCTTCCTGCGCTTCTCGCTTCCGATGTTCCCCGATGCCAGCGCCGACCTCGCGCCCTTCGTCTTCGCGCTCTCGGTCATCGCCATCGTCGCCACCTCGCTGATCGCGCTGGTGCAGGAGGACATGAAGAAGCTGATCGCCTACTCGTCCGTCGCCCACATGGGCTTCGTGACCATGGGCATCTTCACCTTCACCCAGCAGGGCATCGACGGCGCCATCTTCCAGATGCTCTCGCACGGGCTCATCTCGTCCGCGCTCTTCCTTTGCGTCGGCGTCGTCTACGACCGCCTGCATACGCGCGAGATCGCGGCCTACGGCGGCATCGTCGAGCGCATGCCGGTCTATGCTGCGATCTTCATGGTCTTCACCATGGCCAACGTCGGGCTCCCCGGCACCTCGGGCTTCATCGGCGAGTTCCTGACCCTGCTCTCCGCCTTCAAGGACAACACCTACGTCGCCTTCTTTGCCACAACGGGCGTCATCCTGTCCGCCGCCTACGCGCTTTACCTCTATCGGCGCGTCGTCTTCGGCGTGCTGGAGAAGCCGGCCCTGAAGGCGCTCGCCGACGTCTCGCCGCGCGAGATCGCGATCCTGATGCCGCTCGTGCTGCTCACGCTCCTGTTCGGGTTCTACCCGGCCCCCATCCTCGACGTCACCGCCGTCTCCGTGAAGGCGCTCGTGAGCTCGCTCGAGGCGGCAGGCCAGGCCGCCGCCGTCGCGCCGACAGGCAGCCCATGATCGCGTCAGACCCTACCAGTCTGACGCGTGAATCATTGGCTCAAAGAAGAGAGTAAGGATCACCGCGCATGCCGGACTTCGCGAGCTATGCCGCAGCCCTCCCCGAGATGGGCCTCGCCGTCGGCGCCATGCTGCTGCTCATGGTCGGCGCTTTCGGCTCGAGCACGGCGGGGCAGCGCATGGAGAGCGAAGGCTGGCTC
>JBFXEP010000487.1:0-2682 GCA_050179995.1 Hyphomicrobium sp. | reverse complement strand
TCGAAGATGTGGTCGATGCGTCCGCGCCAGCGCCCCTCGAAGCGCTCGATCAGCTCGTCGGCCACGGTGCGGCCCGACCCGACGAGGTACTCGAGCGGCGCGAGATAGATGGCCTCGTCCTGACTCTTGTGATTGATCTCGCGACGGTTCCTCAGGCCCAGCCGCGAGATGCGGAGCGCGGCCAGCGCGAGCTCCTGCACGGAGGTATCGCGGAAGCGCGCGTCGAGCGCCTGGCGCGGCACGATCGCGCGCAGCTCGTGGCGCTCCTCCGCGGTCCAGTCCTTGACGAGGTCCCAGGCCGCATCGAGCGCGGCATCGTCGTACAGGAGCCCGACCCAGAACGCGGAGAGCGCGCAGATGCGCGGCCAGCGGCCGCCGTCGGCGCCGCGCATCTCGAGGAAGCGCTTCAAGCGCACCTCGGGAAAGAGCGTCGTCAGGTGATCGGACCAATCGTCGAGGGTGGGAAGCTCGCCGGGCAGCGCCGCGAGCTTGCCGGCCATGAAGTCGCGGAACGAGGCGCCGGCGACGTCGATGTACTTGCCATGGCGGTAGACGAAGTACATCGGCACGCCGAGCGCGTAGTCGACATAGCGCTCGTAGCCCATGCCGTCCTCGAACACGAAGGGCAGCATGCCCGTGCGGCGCGGATCGGTCTCGCGCCAGACCTCGCTTCTGAGCGACTTGAAGCCGTTGATGCGTCCTTCCGTGAACGGCGAGGAGGCGAAGATCGCAGTGGCGATCGGCTGCAGTGCCAGGCTCACGCGCAGCTTCTTCACCATGTCGGCCTCGTTCGCGAAGTCGAGGTTCACCTGGATGGTGGCGGTGCGGTACATCATGTCGAGGCCGCGCTTGCCGACGGTCGGCATGTAGCGCGTCATGACCTCGTAGCGCTGCTTCGGCATATGCGGCGTCTCGGCGAGCGTCCACTTGGGCGAGAAGCCGACGCCGAGGAAGCCGATGCCGAGATCCTCGCCGACGTCGAGCACCTGGTTCAAGTGCTCCTGGGTCTCGTCTGCCGTCTCGTGCAGCGTCTTGACCGGCGCTCCCGACAGCTCGAACTGTCCGCCGGGCTCGAGGCTGATGGTGCCGCCGGGCTGCCCGTCCGGGCGCTTCAGCGCGATGATGTTCGAGCCTTCCCAGATCGGCTCCCAATCGTAGCGGGCTATCAGGTGCTCCATGAGGGAGCGGATTCCGCGTGGGCCGGCGTAGGGAACGGGGGTCAGCGTCTCGGTGTAGAAGACGAATTTCTCGTGCTCGGTGCCGATGCGCCAAGCGTCCCTCGGCTTCTCGCCGGCCGCGATCCAGGCGACGAGGTCGTCGCGGGAGCGCACGAGAGGGCTCTCTGCCCCATCCTGGCGGGTCGACATGCGTGTGGGGCCCCTGGCGGCGAGCGATTGGGGGGAGTTATGGCGGCAGGCGTAGGGCGTTACAAGAGGGCGGCTCGGGACAGGCCGGCGCTCAGCGCCGGCGAGGGGCGGCCAGGGAGGCGTCCGGCGCCTCAGGGCGGGGGCGTCAGGGCTGTGGCGTCAGGGGGATGCAGAGCGCCACGCGCTGGCGGTCGTCCGGAATGGTTTCCGAGCGGACGCAGGCCTCGAGGCGGCGGATCATGATCGCGCCGTGGTTCGGGCGCAGGCAGTCCACGAACGACTGGATGCCCGCGGCGTGGCAGCGCCCGATCTCGGCCATGATGAAGTCCGGGTCGTCGGTGTTGGGGCGGGAGCGCCGGGAGAGGTCGATCTCGGGCTCGATGACGATATTCGGGCCGCCGCGCCGGCGGTCATCGCCCGGCCGGTCGCCGCCACGGTCCCACGCCATGGCGGGCCCGGTCGCCAGGGCCGCGAGAAGCAGCGAAAGGGCCAGGGGTTTGGCTTGCATCACCATCCATCAAGGTTCACGCCAGCCCCCGATGATAGGGAGGGCTCGTAAACAAACGCTTCCCGCGCGGGCCTGCCAGACTTTCTGGGAAACGCCGGGGAGCCTGGAGGGCAAGATGAAGAACGAGGCGCTGCTCGCCGGCGGAATCATCGTCGCCGCGATCGTGGCGGCCGCATTCACGCTCGACGGCGAGACCGTGCCGAACCGCAAGATGGCGGGCGGCTCCGAGGGCTGCACCTACCACGCGGGGCCGATGGACGCCGAGCTGATCGACCAGGGCGGGGACGCCGGGCAGCGCATCCTGCGCGCCATCCTGGCCCTCGACAAGAAGTGCGAATACGTGACGCTGGCCTTGCCCGACGGCACGCGCACGGTCATGAAGCTCGGCAAGGAAGGCCGGAAGCCCGGCGAGGCGGGACCGCCCAGCATCACGATTTTCTAGTGTCTTCCCGATTTAGCCGGCTGGCGTGGCTCGCAGGATCTCGAGGGCCTTGGCGCAGTCGCGCTGCATCTGCTCGACCAGCTGCTCGGCGCTATCGAACTTGCGGTCGTCGCGCACCTTGTCGATGAAGGCGACCTCGATCTCGCGGCCGTAGATGTCCTCGTCGAAATCGAACAGGAACACCTCGAGCACGGGCCTGCCGTCGTCGAAGGTGGGGCGCGTGCCGAGATAGGCGGCTCCCTCGAGCGCTCGATCGTCGAGGTGCACGCGCACGGCGAAGATGCCATGGCCGAGGGCGGTCCCCTTCGGCAGGGCGAGGTTGGCGGTCGGAAAGCCGAGCCCGGTGCCGCGCTTGGCGCCGCCGA
>JBFXEP010000486.1:0-2698 GCA_050179995.1 Hyphomicrobium sp. | reverse complement strand
ATCGCGCGCACGCATCGCGAGGCGATCGCCGAGGTCAAGAGGAAGCGGCCGGGCCTGGTGCTGGCCGACATCCATCTCGCAGACGGAAGCTCCGGCCTCGATGCCGTGAACGAGATCCTGCTGGGCTTCGACGTGCCGGTGATTTTCATCACGGCCTTCCCCGAGCGGCTGTTGACCGGCGAGCGTCCAGAGCCGACATTCCTGATCACCAAGCCGTTCGAGCCCAACACCGTGCGGGCGCTGGTCAGTCAGGCCTTGTTCTTCGGCACGAACGCTCATCTTCCGGGCGCCCAGACGGGGACCGGGGGACCGCGCGGGCCCAGGCTGGCGGCATCGAGCACCGGGGTGCGTGCCGCGCGGCCCTGATTTCCGCTTCTGGATCAGCTGGTCCGCGAGTAAGTGCCGGTCCGGCAGTTTGCGCTTGCGGGCCTCCACCAACCGCTCCTCGCTGCGAGGACGCGCGCAGCAGGACTCCCCGCGCTCCGACCTCGCAGTTTCGACCGGATTTCAGTTGAATCGTGTATGAACGAGGTTCACGCTCTCCTTCGAGCAACCGGGGACGGCCGAAAGGTAAAGCGAAATGGCGCGAGTGCTGGTTGTCGACGACGAAGCGCTGATCGCCATGATGCTCAGCGATCTGCTTGCGGAGTACGGACACGAGACGGTCGGTCCCGCCCATTCCGAGGGGCAGGCGCTCGATCTCGTCGCCTCCACGCCGATCGACGCCGCCATCCTCGATGTGACGCTCGGCGACCACGATTGCTTTGCGGTCGCCGAGGCGCTCGGCCAGCGGGGCATCCCTTTCGCGTTCGCTACGGGGCATGGCGCACAGGCGATGCCGGACGCCTTCCGCGAGCGCATCACCGTGTCCAAGCCGTTCGACTTCGAGGTCGTGCGACGCCTGATCGACGAACTCGTGGCGCCGCAAACGTTGCCCTAGCGACTGCGTCCGATTTGTGAGGGAACCTACCCGGACGGCGCGCACTATGGAGTCGTCTGTCTCATTGGGACTGCCATGACGTCTCATCCGACCGAGCCCGATCGTCTCGATGGCACGTTGGCCGCGCGGGATCAGCGCATCCGTGAGCTCGAGCGGGAGGTCAAGCGGCTGGCCGAGGTGCTCGAGGCCGAGCAGAAGGCGGCCGAGGCGCTGCGCCTCGCGCTCGGCCAGCATATCCACCGCAGCAAGAACATGCTCGCCATCATGCAATCGATCTCGCATCGCACCATCTGCGAGGGGCGGAGCGCGGGCGATACGCGCGATGCGCTGACCGGACGGCTGCGCTCGCTGTCGCGCGCCTATCATCTCCTCGTGGTGGCCGAAGGACGCGGGGCGGAGGTCGGCGACGTCATCGAAACGCAGCTGATCGAGGTTTCCGATCGCGTGACGGCGGCCGGCCCGCCGGCGCGGCTCGCCGCATCGGGCGTGCTCACATTCGCGCTGGCCATTCACGAGCTCGCGTCCAATGCCATGAAGCACGGCGCGCTCAGGGCGCAGGGCGGCGGTGTGGCGGTGGGCTGGACGTACTTCGAGCTCGGCGCCGACCGCTATCTCGAGGTCGCGTGGTCGGAGCGCGGCGGAGTCCCGCCGCGCGCGCCCTCGCAATACGGCTTCGGGCTGACGCTCGTATCGTCGTTCGCCGAGCCCGGCGGGGCGAGGCCGAACGTGGCGTTCGACAGCGAAGGGCTCAATTGCCGCCTGCGCCTGTCGCAGGATGTGCTCATGGCCGTCTGAAGGCCGCCATACCCGTCACTCTCCGAGCCGCCGCGGCGTCACGAAATGCTCGAGATGGCCGCCGGCGCTCGTCACGTCCTTCCAGCTCGCGACATCGAACGAGAAGATCGCCAGGGCGCCGGTCGGAAACTCGCGCGCGAGGAGCGCCAGCATCTTGCGGTCTCCTTCGCCCACCAGCTCGAGGGCGAGCGCGTGCAGCCCGGGGTTGTGACCGACGACGAGGAGGTGGGGCTCGGTGCCGGCGTGCTCCGCCATGCGCGCCTTGATGGTCTCGGGCGCCGCCAGATAGAGCGCGTCGTCGAAGATCACGCGCGCGGCCGGCGGGCCGAGCTCGGTCATCAGGAGGGCGAGGGTCGCGCGCGTGCGCATGGCGTCCGAGCAGAGCGCCAGCGTCGGGCGCAGCTTCTCCTGGCGCATGAACTTGGCGAGGACCGGGATCGCCTTGACGCCGCGCTTGGCGAGCGGGCGCTCGTGATCGTCGAGCTCGGGGTCGGACCAGCTCGACTTGGCGTGGCGGAGGAGTGAGAGGGTCAGCATGGAGCGAGCATGACGAAGCGGGGCGCGACGTCAAGGTTTGCGGTTCGGCGGCGCGCAACAGGAGGCGGGCTTATCATCTGGTCAGCCAAGCTTAACTAACCCTCTCCTGCGTTTCCGGTTGGCTCTCGACGGGGCTTCTGCATGTGTGAGAGGATTCGCTTCCAGGAGCCACCTTTCAGCGTGTCCAGGACGATGCCGAAACGAAAGCCTGTGAAGAAGACCGGGACGCGAGCCAGGGTGGCGGCCCAGCTCACGACGGGATCGGGGGCGCCCGACATCGTGGTCAGGACGCTCGAGAATGCGATCGGCGGGCAGGTGCGGGAATATCGCAAGCACGCCGGGCTCACGGTCTCGGAGCTGGCGTCGGTGGCGGACATCTCGACGGGCATGCTGTCGAAGATCGAGAACGGGCAGATCTCGCCCTCG
>JBFXEP010000485.1:0-2717 GCA_050179995.1 Hyphomicrobium sp. | reverse complement strand
CCGATGCGCTGCGCGAGGCGGGAGGCGCCTTTCGGCGCGCCGACGTTGACGACGAGATCGACGTCGCCCCAGTCGATGCCGAGATCGAGGGTGGAGGTGGCGACGACGGCGCGGAGCTTGCCCTCGGCCATGGCGGCCTCGACCTTCAAGCGCCGCGCCTTGTCGAGCGAGCCGTGATGGAGCGCGATGGGCAGCTCGCGCTCGTTGATGCGCCAAAGCTCCTGAAACACCAGCTCGGCCTGCATGCGCGTGTTGACGAAGACGAGGGTCGTCCTGTGGGTGTGAATTGCGCGGTAAATCTCGTGCATGGCGTAGCGGGCCGAATGGCCGCTCCACGGCACGGGCTGCTCTATTTCCAGAATCGCGATGTCGGGCTCGGCGCCGGTGGGCGCGACCACGACGTCGGCAAGCGTGCGCATGAGGCCGGGATCGCGCTGCGGGACGAGGTAGCTCCTGAGCTCCGAGGGACGCGCGACGGTGGCCGAGAGGCCGAGCGCGACGAGGCCGGGCGGCGCGATCGTGTTCAGCCGCGCGAGGTCGAGCGACAGCAGATCGCCGCGCTTCGACGGGGCGAGCGCGTGCAGCTCGTCGAGGATGATGGTGTCGAGGTCGCCGAACACATAGCCGGCATCGGTACCCGCCAGCATGAGCGCCACCTGCTCGGGCGTGGTGAGCAGGATCTGCGGGGGCTTCACCTTCTGGCGCGCGCGGCGGGCGACGGACGTATCGCCGGTGCGCGTCTCGATGGTGACCTTGAGCCCCATCTCCGCGACGGGCGCCACGAGGTTGCGGGCGATGTCCTCGGCCAGCGCCTTGAGCGGGGAGATGTAGAGGGTCCTGAGCCCGCTCGCGGACCGCTCGCGTGGCTGCCCGGTCAGGGCGATGAGGCTCGGCAGGAAGCCCGCGAGCGTCTTGCCGGCGCCGGTGGGCGCGATCAGCAGCGTCGAGCGGCGGGCACGGGACTTTTCGACGAGCGCGAGCTGGTGGGGGCGCGGCTGCCAGCCACGGCGGGCGAACCAGGCTGCGAACGGAGCGGGAAGCGTGGTGGCGGACGCCTCAGCCGCGGCGGGCCGGACCTGCGGCGTCCCCGCCTTTTTCCTCGTCTTTCCGGTTACGCTGGCCACGCGTCGAGACTTCCTTCGCTCCCGCCAGGCATGTTAGACGGGATAGCCACCTCGATCGGAGAGTACTTCCATGGACCGTAACACGATTTTCGGCGGAAACCCGCTCGCGGTGCTGCTCCGGCTGGCGCTGATCTCGATCCTGGTCGGGGTCGTGATGAAGGCGCTCGGCATCGACCTTTCGAACTTCTTCCAGCGCATCAACGAGCTTCTGCGCAACATCTACGACCTCGGGTTCGAGGCTTTCGATTGGCTGTTCGAATACATGCTGCTCGGGGCGCTGGTCGTGGTGCCGATCTGGCTGATCGCGCGCGTGGTCGGCGCGGCGCGCTCGAAGGCGGAGTGAGCGCGCTTAAACGCCCTCCCCCGCACGTCATGGCCGCCCTTGAGGCGGCCACGGCGTAAAATGGGAAGCACTTTGGGGGAGCAGAGCGCAGCTACTGCCCGGGGGCGGCGGAGGCGGCGGCCTCATGGCGGAAGAAGGCGTCGACGCGCATGCCGGTCAGCAATGGCGGCGTGCCGTCGAGGCCGATCAGGACCTCGAGCACCTCGACGTCGTTGGGACGGCGCGGTCCGCGCGAGGTGATGCGCGGGGAGCCCAACGCCTGCGCGACCTGAGTGACGACGCCCTCGAAATCCTTGTCGGGGAAGGCATCGGCGCGGACGACGACGCGCTGGCCGACGCGAATCTTGGTCACGTCGCGCTCCTCGACCTCGGCGCGCACGCGCAGGCTCGAGAGATCGCCGAAGAGCGCGAGGGCTGCGTCGGCGGACGGGGCGGCCATCTCGCCCGCCTTGGCCCAAACGTTGAGGATGACGCCGGCGCCGGGCGCGCGCACGCGCGTGCGCTCGATCGCGTTCTCGACCTGGGCGACGTCGGTGCGCGCCACCCAAAGGGCGGACTCGAGACGCGTGGGCAGCGGCAGGTCGGGCTTGGCTAGCACGGCGTCGAGCTTGGCCTGCGCATCGCCAAGCTCCCTGCGGGTGGCGGCGAGCTTGTCACGCGCGGCGGTGACCGCATTGGCATCGCCCTCGACGCGCTTCGCCTTGCCATAGGCCGCATCGAACTCCTTCTGGACGCGGAAGAGCGCGCGCTCGGCGTCGTTCAGCGCATCCTCGGCCTGGCGGCGCTCGAGGGCGAGGCCCGTCGCCGGTTCCTCGTCGCGCTCGAGCACACGCACCTGGGCCTCGGACTCGGCTGCCGACAGCTTGGGCAGCAGATCCTCGCTGTCGAGCAGCACGAGCGGGTCGCCGGCCTCAACCGCGTCGTTGGTGGTGGCGATGACATCGACAATGCGCGCCGGCACCTCGGATGAAATGCGCACCTCGCCGTCCTTGGGCTCGACGCGCCCCGTGGCGGAGGCGGCCCAGACGGGCTTGACGCCCGGGGTATCGGCGGCGAACGCCGTGTCCGACTGCACGGCCTGCGCCTCGCCGCCGAGCTTCGGCGCGAGCTGGTTGAGGGTCACGCTGGTGACGATGGCCGCGATGGCCGCGGCCGCGACGGCGGTGACGGTGGGGTCGAGCTTAACCATTGACTTTTCGCCTCTTTGTCAGGTCGGCAATCTCGGGCGCATCGAGGCCCTTGGGCCTGCG
>JBFXEP010000484.1:0-2717 GCA_050179995.1 Hyphomicrobium sp. | reverse complement strand
TGCGCGGCCGACGAGGTCGAGCTCAACGGCAAGCTTTTCGACGCGGTCGGCCTCAATCAAAAGACCAGCCGGGCTGAGCCGAAGATGGTCGCGCGCGCGCCGCTGGTGATGCCGCCCGACCCGCAGCGCGTGCCCGAGCCGGGCCTGCCCGCCGAGCAGGCCGCCGCCAACACCGACGTCGCCTCGCTGCAAGACCCCGACAGGATGGCAAAGGAGTCGCGCCAGGATCTCGAGCGCCGGCAGGCCGAGTACTGCAAGACCAACTACGAGCTGCCGAAGGCGCATGGCGACGACACGACCGCGGATAACGCCGTCGGTCCGCTCGGCCCCTGCAAGCCGTCCGTGCTGACCGCTATCACGAACTGGACCGGCGGCGGCGACGAGGGCAAGGGCGCCGAGGGCCAGGTCGAGGGTGCAGGCGACGAGCAGCAGTAGGCGCCGCTGCTTGGCCGTCTTAATTTTTCACGCGTTTACAGTATCCTAACGCGACCGATTGCACGGCCGCTCACCATCACATGAACGCGATGTCATTTGACTTCGGATCCCCGAATGCGGAGATCTCGGGGAGCCCATCCTGCCCCTCCGGTCGGCGCCGGTCGGCCAGCCGCACGTACCCCGATCTCTCGCCGCCGAGGATCACATGACGCATTCACCCGGCGCCCCGCGCCTTCTCACCTGGACCCTCTCGATCATGCTCGCCATCCTTCCCTCGCAGCTTCACGCCCAACCCCGCACCAGCGAGTTCACGCTCGCCAACGGCCTGCAAGTGGTCGTCATCCCCGATCACCGCGCGCCGGTGGTGACGCACATGATCTGGTACAAGGTCGGGGCGGCGGACGAGCCGAAAGGCGTCTCCGGCATCGCCCACTTCCTCGAGCACCTGATGTTCAAGTCGACGGACAAGATTCCGAACGGCGAGTTCTCGAAGATCGTGGCGCGGCTCGGGGGACAGGACAACGCCTTCACCGGCCACGACGTGACGAGCTACTTCCAGCGCATCGCCAAGGAGCGCCTCGGCACCGTCATGGAGATGGAGGCCGACCGCATGGTCAACCTGCGCCTCGATGAGAAGGAGGTCACGACCGAGCGTGACGTGATCCTCGAGGAGCGCCGCAGCCGCATCGAGAACAATCCGGCGGCGATCATGGACGAGCAGATGAACGCGACGCTCTACTACTCGCATCCCTACGGCATCCCGGTGATCGGCTGGGAGCACGAGATGGCGAAGCTCTCGCGCGAGGATGCACTAACCTTCTACAAGCACTACTACGCGCCGAACAATGCGGTGCTGATCGTCGCCGGCGACGTGACGCCCGAGGAGGTACGCGCGCTCGCCGAGAAGACCTTCGGCCTCGTCCCCGCCAATCCCGCCGTCAGCAAGGCGCGCAACCGTCCGTCGGACCCGCCGCAGCGCGCGGCGCGGCGGGTCGAGTTCTCGGACCCGCGCGCCGGCAACGCCTCCTTCCACCGCGACTACGTGGTGCCGAGCTATCTCTCCGCGAAGCCCGGCGAGGCCGAAGCGCTCGACCTCATGATGAAGATCGTCGGCGACGGCGCGACGAGCCGCATCTACAAGCACCTCGTGGTCGACCAGAAGCTCGCCTCGTCGGCGGGCGGCGCCTACTCCGGGTCCGGACTCGACTACGGCACGATCAGCCTCTACGCGGTCTCGGCGGACGGCGCGGAGCTCTTGCCCAAGATCGAGGCCGAGATCGACAAGGTGCTCGCAGAGGTGCGCGACGGCGGGGTGACCGACGCCGAGCTCAAGCGCGCGCGCTCGAGCTACATTGCCGACTACATCTACGAGAACGACGACCAGGCGTCGCTGGCGCGCCGCTACGGCTGGGGCCTCGCCCTCGGGCGGACGGTGGCGCAGATCGAGGGCTGGCCGGAGGCGCTCGGCAAGGTGACGGTCGACGACATCAAGCGCGCTGCGGGCACGTACCTCGAGCTGCGCCGCTCGGTGACGGGCTACCTCACGCCATCGGACGGCGACGCGCACGCGGAGCAGCCGGCGCCCAGGAACCGTACGTAGCCGGAAGCCGGTGCCGATCAGCCATCGCTAGGATTGCTTCATGGACCTCCTCCGTCGCTCGATCCATCGTCTTCTCCGCATCGACATGACGCTGTCGCTCGCGGTGCTGACGCTCGCCCTCTGTCTCACCCTCTCCAGGTCTGCTCACGCCATGCAAATCCAGGAAGTCACTAGCCCAGGCGGCATCAAAGCGTGGCTCGTCGAGGCGCACGAGAACCCGCTGCTCGCGCTCAAGTTCTCCTTCGAGGGCGGCAACTCGCAGGACCCGGCGGGCAAGGAGGGCCTCTCCAACTTCCTCTCCGCGATGCTGGACGAGGGCGCGGGCGACATCACGTCGAGCGATTTCCAGGAGCAGATGGAATCGCTGGCTATGCGCATGCGCTACGAGGACAGCCGTGACGCCTTCTACGGCAACTTCGAGACGCTGACGGAGAACCGCGACGAGTCGGCGAAGCTCCTGAAGCTGGCGCTCACCAAGCCGCGCTTCGATCAGGATGCCGTCGAGCGCATCCGCGGGCAGCTGCTGGCCAACCTCGTCTACTCGGATCGCGACCCCGAGAAGGTGGCGGCGAAAGAGTGGTTCTCGGTAGCCTTTGCCGGGCATTCCTACGGGCGGCCATCGCTGGGCACCGACGCCACCGTCAAGGGCATCACGCGCGACGACCTCGAGGCCTACCGCAAG
>JBFXEP010000483.1:0-2721 GCA_050179995.1 Hyphomicrobium sp. | reverse complement strand
ACGGGTCGGAGCTACGCTTACGCTTGAGACAAGGACGTGCCTCAATGAGTAAAGAGACCCTGAACAAATCACTGGTCAAAGCCGCCGACGCAGCGGGCTACGCCATGGCCTCGCGCGAGGAGGATTTGACCGAGTGGACGCTGCTCCAGCCGGAGGTCGCACTCCGCAACGGCCATGCCACCGCGGCCACCACCGTGCGTCGCATGTCGCTGCCGTTCGCGCGCTTCGAGCACTGGATCGCGCACATGCTGTCGCTCTCGGACATCCGCGTGCATTCCCCCCGCGCGCTGCTGCCGAGCCGCTGAGAGCTTCGATCCGACCGTTGTTGCGACGGGCTGCGGAGACGCGGCCCGTTTGCTTTTTGAGCGCCCACTTTGCTTTTTGAGCACTGAGCATCAGAGAAAGTACGGGCGGGGCGCTCACGATTGACACCCCCGCCGCCGGATGCAAGCCTCGCCCCGGTCGTTGCCCACGCGAGGAGTTGCCCGATGCGCCGAGCACTTTCTGCCGTTGTCGCGTTCTCCCTTGGAGCCACCGCCGTCGCCGCCCAGAACGTCGACATCATCAAGGAGCGCCAGGGTCACCTCAAGAAGATCGGCGATGCCGTGAAGCCGGTGGGCGCCATGTACAAGGGTGAGGCCGACTTCGATCTCGCCACGGTCCAGGCCGCGCTCAAGGTCATCCAGGAAAAGGCCCCGCTCCTGCCGCCGCTCTTCCCCGACGACTCGAAGACCGGCGCCGACACCGAGGCGCTGCCGATCATCTGGGACGAGAAGGCGGACTTCGAGGCGCGCTACAAGAAGCTCGCCGACGACGCCAAGGCCGCCGAGACCGCCATCACCGATGCGGACAACTTCACGGACGGATGGAAACAGGTCGTGGGCAACTGCAGCGGCTGCCACAAGAAGTTCCGCAAGCCGAAGTCCTGATGCCCGTGCCGCCGGATGCGCGCCGCGTCCACGCCTGGGACTTGCCGACGCGGCTCTTTCATTGGACGCTGCTCGCGCTCATCGTCGCGGCGTGGGCGAGCTATGAGTTCGCCGAGGATATCGGCGACGAGACGCTGATCTGGCATCGCGCCAACGGCCTCGCCATCCTGACCTTGATCGTCTGGCGCCTCTTGTGGGGCAAATGGGGACCGCCGACGGCGCGCTTCGCGGAGTTCGTGCGCGGCCCCGCGACCGTGCTCGGCTACGCGCGGAAGGTGCTCGCGGGCGCGGCGCCGCGCTACCTCGGGCACAATCCCGTGGGCGCCCTCATGGTGGTGGCGCTGCTGGCCATCGTCGCCACGCAGGCAACGCTCGGGCTGTTCGCCACCGACGACAACGATCTGGTCGGCGGCCCGCTCTATCGTCTGGTGGATGAAGCCCAAAACAGGCTGGCGACGCGCTGGCACGACAGGCTGTTCCATTTGGCCCTGCTACCGCTCGCGATCCTGCACATCGCCGTCAACACGCTCTACACGCTGGTGAAGCGGGAGCCGCTGATCCAGGCCATGATCACGGGCAAGAAGCCCGCCGAGCCCTACGCCGACGCACCTGAGGCGACACGCGCACCTTATGTGCTCCTGCGCGCCGTCGTGTGTCTCGCCGCCGCCGCCGCCCTCGTCGCGGGCTCCATCCTCGCCCTCGGCGGCAGCCTCGTGCTGCGCTAGCGCCGCCGCCGCATTCGACAACTACCGCAAATTCCCGCAGAAGCGCTGGATGCGCGTGCAGGCTTCCGTCAGCGCTTCCGTCGAGGTCGCATACGAGATGCGGAACGCGGGCGAGCCCTCGAACGCCGCCCCGTGCACCACCGCGACACCTTCCTCCTCGAGCAGCGCCGTCACGAAATCCTCGTCGTTGTTGATCGTGGCCCCCTTGGGCGTCGTCTTGCCGATCGCGCCCGCACAGCTCGGGTAAACGTAGAACGCCCCCTCCGGCTTCGGGCAGGCAATCCCGCTCGCCTGGTTCAGCATGCCGACCACGAGGTCGCGCCGGCCGACGAACACTTTGTTGTTCTCGGCGATGAAGCCCTGCGGACCGTTGAGCGCCTCGACACCCGCCCATTGCGTGATCGAGCTCGGGTTCGATGTCGACTGCGATTGCAGCTTCGCCATCGCCTTGATCAAGGCCTCCGGCCCCGCCGCATAGCCGAGCCGCCACCCCGTCATGCAGTAGGCCTTGGAGAGGCCGTTCATGGTCAGCGTACGATCGTAGAGCCCCGGCTCCACCTGCGCCGGCGTCGCGAACGCCAGCCCGTCGTAGAGCAGGTGCTCGTACATGTCGTCGGTCAGCACCCACACATGCGCGTTCTTGGGCAGCATCAGGACATCGGTCAGCGCCTTGAGGTCCGCATGCGAGTAGGCGGCCCCCGTCGGATTGGACGGCGAGTTGAGGATCAGCCACTTCGTGGCCGGCGTGATGGCCCGGTCGAGCACCTCGGGCTTGAGGCGGAAGCCGTCCTCGATGCGCGTCGCGGCGAACACCGGCTTGCCGCCGCCGAGCAGCACGATGTCGGCGTACGACACCCAGCACGGCGCCGGGATGACGACCTCGTCGCCGGGGTTCAGCGTCGCCAGCAGCGCGTTGTAGAGAACCTGCTTGCCACCCGTACCGACCGACACCTGCGCCGGCTTGTAGTCGAGGCCGTTGTCGCGCTTGAACTTGGCGACGATGGCCGCCTTGAGCTCCGGGATGCCGTCGACGTCGGTGTACTTCGTCTTGCCGTCCTTGAGCGCCT
>JBFXEP010000482.1:0-2753 GCA_050179995.1 Hyphomicrobium sp. | reverse complement strand
GCTCGAGACGCGGCGACATCAACACGACCGCCCCGCGCCTCACCCGCGCAAGCGCCGTCACGCTGACATCCGCCAGCCCCAGCGTGAGATCCCTGACCTCCGCCACGGGCTTTGCGTCGCGCGCCTTGACGATGCTGGCCGCCGGAAAGCCCAGGATCTGCGGATCGATCGGCCCCAGCACCGAGAACTCGCCGAGCACGATCTCGTCCGCCGCGAGCGCGATCAGCGTTCCGCCCGACATCGCATAGACCGGCACGTAGACCGTCACCTTGGCGGGGTGCGCCTCGACCGCGCGCGCGATCTGCATCGCCGCCAGCACCAGCCCGCCCGGCGTGTGCAGCACGAGGTCGATCGGCACCGTGGCGGGCGTCTCCTTGATCGCCGCGATGATGGTCTGCGCGTCCTCGAGATCG
Source organism: Hyphomicrobium sp. (assembly GCA_050179995.1). Lineage (GTDB taxonomy): Bacteria > Pseudomonadota > Alphaproteobacteria > Rhizobiales > Hyphomicrobiaceae > Hyphomicrobium_C. The sequence goes on along the minus strand of JBFXEP010000482.1, from coordinate 2,340 downwards.
ATGTGGCGCGCCACCGAGAAGCCGAACAGGCTGCGCCGCTCCTGGCGATGGATCATCGTGATCACGCGCGTGCCGTGTGCCTTCTCGATGGCGCGAATGGCCTGCGCGCGCTTGACCGCATACCAGCGCCCCATCAAGAGCGGCTGCAGCGCCATGGCGATGAGGGCGATCCAGATCAGCGACGAGAAATCGAAGGTCATGCGGGCGCCTGAGTGAGAGGAGAGGCAGCACGGGCGTGCGCAATCCCGCAAGCCCTGCTCACTCTAGGCGCGATGATGCAGGTTTTAAAGCGGTACCGTCTTCACACCCGCCGCATCGAGCGCGCTGAGCCGGCGCCTCAGCGCGATGACGTAGTAGAGCATGTAGAGGTACTGGAACGTCTCCACCACCTCCGCCGGCCGCGTGAAGATCGACGACCCGACCACATCCTTGCCGATATCGTCGACGCCCTTGAAGATGAGGGCGATGACCGCCGCCGGCGCGATGGCGAGCGCGGGCGTCAGCAGCGCAAGAAGCGGCCTGCGGAACGGCCCTGTCCACTGCTGGATGAACGGGATCACGAGACCGCCGATGAACATGGCGTTGTCGAACAGGAGCTTCGGCCGCTGGTTGAACCATGCCGAGGTGTTGTGCAGGTTCGTTTCCTGCTGGCGGTTGATCTCGGACCAGTAGGCGGGCGTGTTCCAGTTGAAGAAATGCTGCCCCCAGCTGTGCTCCTCGCCGGCGATGTAGAGGGCGGCGAGCGCAAAGAACAGCACGGCGATCCAGAGCAGCCGCGTGCCCTTCACCACCGGGAAGCGCAGTGTCGCGAAGCAGAGGACCGCCGCCGTGGCAGCAAGGATGAACTGCGTCAGCTCGAGGAAGCCGTAGCCCTCGGGCAGCACGTGGGCTCTGTAGAACTCCGGCGACACCGTGTGCACGACGAGCACGAAGCCCAGCATGGCGAGCGGGATATAGGCCCACCACCACGCGTCGGAACGGTCCGGCGCCCAGGCGTGCGCGGGAATGACGTCGAGCGGATCGGCGAGCGGCTTCTGCCCGCGCAAGGTGTCGAAGGTGGAGGAGGCGGCCATGGCTCGATCCCAGGACTTGAGGACGGAGACGCAACGTCATCGCTTCGTCACACATGACAAATTTGCGACGATCGGACAACCCCTACACCTAGGTATTTGCTTCCTTTTCCACCGCGGTGACTGCAGACGCGCAACACCCGGTCTCCCGGCCGCCGCACAGCGCCTAGGGAAACGACCTTACGAATATGAACTTTTCTTAAGGTCAGGATTATCAGTCGCTTCCCCCCTTGCGTCAGGCATCAGCCGAAGTAACTTCCGGCACGCCGAAGGGACCGGGATGCAACACCCGCCAGAAGATGACCGCGGCGAGGCGAGAGGGAGGCATTGAGCATGGCGCCGCTGATTGAAGCCAAGGGGCTCGAGAAGACATTCGGCTCCATACGGGCCGTGGACGGAATTTCCCTCGCCGTCGAGAAGGGCGAGGTGCTGGGCTTCCTCGGCCCCAACGGCGCCGGCAAGTCCACCACCATGAAGATGATCACCGGCTTCCTCGAGCTGGATGCCGGGTCGGCCGCCATCTGCGGCATCGACATCACGTCCGATCCGCGCGCCGCCAAGGCCAAGCTTGGCTACCTGCCCGAAGGCGCCCCCGCCTACGGCGACATGACGCCGGCCGCCTTTCTCGCCTTCATCGCCGAGGTCCGCGGCTATGACGCGCACGAGATCAAGGGCCGCGTCGCCGCCGCCGTGTCGCGCGCCGGCCTCGGCGCCGTCGTCGACCAGCGCATCGAGACGCTCTCCAAGGGCTTCAAGCGCCGCGTCGGCATCGCCCAGGCCATCCTGCACGACCCGCCCGTGCTCATCATGGACGAGCCGACCGACGGCCTCGACCCGAACCAGAAGCATCACGTCCGCGAGCTGATCCGCGAGATGCGCCCCCACAAGGCCATCATCGTCTCGACCCACATCCTCGAGGAGGTCGAGGCGGTCTGCACGCGCGCCATCATCATCAACCGTGGCCGCATCGTCGCCGACGGCACGGCCGACGACCTCCTGAGCCGCGCCCGCGCCCACAACTCGGTCTCGATCCGCGTGGCGGAGGCCGACGCCGCACGCGTCGCCAAGGCGCTCTCCGCGCTCGCCGAGGTGGCAGGCGTCGAGACGGCGGAGAAGGCGGACGGCCTGATCCGCCTGCGCGCACTGCCGAAAAGCGCGGCCTCGCCGGCCAAGGCCGTGGGCGACCTCCTGCGCCGCGAGAACCTCACCGTCGAGGAGATGGTCGTCGAGCGCGGCAAGCTCGACGACGTCTTCCGCGAGATCACCATGT
>JBFXEP010000481.1:0-2764 GCA_050179995.1 Hyphomicrobium sp. | reverse complement strand
TCGGCCAGAATGGCGGGCTTGCAGGCGATCGGGTCGCGCACCACGCCGAAGCCGTTCTTGGTGCCGACCACGAAGGTGAAGAAGCCGTCGAGGTCCTCGAGCGATTTCTCGAGCGCCTGGCCGAGGTTCAGGCCCTGGTTCATGCGCCACGTGAGGTAGGCGGCGGCGACCTCGCTGTCGTTGGCGGTCTCGAAGGTCATGCCGTCGTGCACGAGCTCGCGGCGCAGGTTGTTGTGGTTCGAGAGCGATCCGTTGTGCACGAGGCACTGGTCGGGACCGGTCGAGAACGGATGCGCGCCGAGCGTGGTGACGGCGCTCTCGGTCGCCATGCGGGTGTGGCCGATGGCGTGCGTGCCCTTCATTCCCGCGAGGTCGAACTGCTCGGCGACGTCGGTCGGGTAGCCGACCTCCTTGTAGATCTCGATGGCCTCGCCCTGCCCCATGATGCGCACGGAGGGAAACTGCTCGCGCACAGCCTGGCGCGCGGCGTCGGCCTTGTCGTCGGCGCAGGTCAGGACGGCGTGCGTGGAGCGCACCTCGAGCTTGGCCTTGCCGCCGATCTCGCGCTCGAGGACCTTGGCGAGGTCGGCGAAATCAACGTCCGGGGTGGCGGACTGAAGGGTGATCTTGACCTTGCCGGACTTGGGCGCGCCGTAAACGGCGAAGCCCGCCGAGTCCGGGCCGCGGTCGCACATGGTCGACAGCATGGCGGCGGTGAGCTCACCAAGCCGCGGCTCCAGGTTCTTGTCCTTGATGAAAAGTCCGACGATCCCACACATGCCTTCTGTCCTCTCAGAAACGGGGCAGTTGGCGAACAGTAACACTCCTTCCCGTAGAGTCAACTGCTACGAAAGTTTGTTTCCTGCTAGGATAGGATGGACTGCCGGCGGCGCCAGCTTTCGTAGTTCACGCGCGCGATGCGATACGCATCCGGGATGGAAAGCGCCCAGACGAACAAGCCGCCTGCCGAGCGGCCGATGAACGACTGGTCGGGTGTCGTCGTGTGCCAGGACACGAGCGCCAGGAGGAGCGCGAAGAAAGCAAATCCGAAACCCCGTTGCGGTTGACCAGCGAGCACGTGCCCGACGCCGGGCAGCAAGATGGCCATTGCAAGAACCGTGTAAGGATGCACGGGGGCGCGTTGCTCGCTCATGCCGGTTCCGCCTCCTTGCGGGCGGGAGACAGGCTCGCGCGCAAGCGCTCGATGCCCGCGAGCACGCTTTCGAGCTCGGCCGGAGCCACGGACGCCTCGTCGAACACGGCCTGACGCAGGAGCAGATAGTCGCCGCGCCGGCCCTCGGAGGCCTGGATGATGATGCGCAGGCCGTCGCCCGTCACGGCGATCTCCTTGACGCGCGGATCGGCGAGGATCTCGGCCATTGCAGACGCCAATTTCGCAAATAGGCCCGCAGACTTGGCGTCCTTCGCCCGGACGATGAGGTCGCGCGGAAAGACCGAGGGCGGCTCAACCGGGAGATGGAAGCGCTCGGTGAGGCTGTAGAACTCGTAGCCCGATGGCCGAACGAGGACGGCAAGGCCCCCGACACCTTCACGGCGCTCGAGCACCGTCACCTGCAGCCAGAGCTGGGGCAGGCGGCGAATGGTCATGGTGTCGCTGATCAGGCGCACGTCGATGTTCAGCGCGCCGCGGCGGCCGGTCAGCCTCGGGAAACCGTCGCCCGCGTGGCGCAATGCATGGGTATCGAACAGCGCTGCACAATCGTTCAGCAGGATGCGCCGCGAGGCGAGGCGGCGGCGATGCTCCCAGAGCGCCAGTCCGACGAGGGAGATGGCGGCCAGAGCCAACATGATTGCAGCAAACGACACGGGTGGCCGCCCTCCCTCGATAGCGATGCGCGCCCGCGCTCTCGGCGAGAGCAACGGGCGCGGCTAGAGCGCGATCAGCTTTGATTGAATCGTGATCGCACTCTTGAGGCTTTCCGCTTTTGCCGAGACCGATGATTCACGCTTCGGACTGATAGGGTCCGAAGCGATCATGGCCTGGAGCCGGCGAAGCACGGGAAAGCATTGCCCTTCCCGCGCTTCGCCGTCCTTTTCGCTCAATAGCCGACCGGCTTGGGCCAAGGCATCGTGAACTGATCGCCGCGGCGCACGAACTTGTAGCGGTGGAAGACGAACCACAGCGAGGCGACGATGTAGAAGACCAGCATGGCGATGAGCTGCGTGCCGTAGCCCAGGAACACCGCAAAGTAGGTGGCGGCGCACAGGACCAGCAGCACGATCGCCGGCAGCGGGTGGAACGGATGCACGTATCCCCTGCGGATCGACCCCAACGGCCACTTCTGGCGGAACATGATGACGTTGAACGCCATGAACGTGTACTCGAGCAGGCCGGCCAGGATCGAGAACGTGATGACCTGATCGAGCGGCGCGAAGTAGGCGAACACCAGCGCCACCGGCACCAGGAACACGATCGACCGGTAGGGCGTGCGGTACTTGGGATGCACGGCGCCGAACACCTGAGGCAGGTAACGGTCGCGGCCCATGGAGAACCAAGCGCGCGAGGCGTCGTTGATGCAGCCGTTGGCGGAGGCCAGCGTCGAGAAGATGGTGCCGATGAACAGCAACACCATCAGAACGCGCGAGTCCGTGAGACGCGCTGCGTCGAACAGCGGGGTCACGGCCTGGCCAAGGTACTCCCACGGCATGAGCCCGGCGCAGATGTACCAGGTCAGCGTGGCGGCGATGAGCAGCGTGATGATGCCCGTCATGGTTCCGAGCGGGAGCGCGCGCGAGGGCGATC
>JBFXEP010000480.1:0-2764 GCA_050179995.1 Hyphomicrobium sp. | reverse complement strand
CCGTGCGCGTGATGTCGGTCGTACCCTCGAGATACTGCGCGCCGGAATCGAGCAGGAACAGCTCGCCGGCCTTGAGCACGCGGTTGGTCGCCTCCGTCACGCGATAGTGCACGATGGCGCCGTTGGGGCCGCTCCCCGAGATGGTGTCGAACGAGATCTCGCGCAGCGTCTGGCTGCCGGCCCGTTGCTCCTCGAGCGCGCGCACCGCCGTGATCTCGTCGATTTTCTCGCCCGCCGCGATCGCCCGGTCGAGCCAGGCGAGGAATCGCGCCACCGCCGCCCCGTCCCGCACATGCGCGATGCGCGCGCCCTTGATCTCGGTCGCGTTCTTGATTGCCTTGAGCGGCACGCACGGGTCGCCCCCGCGCACCGCGCTCTTGCCGAGCGCACGCGCGAGCCACCAGGCCGCCCAGTCGTGGTCGAGGCGCACCCGACGGTTGGCTTTGCGCAGCGCCTGGATGCGCTCCTTGAAGTCGGCGGGCGGCGCGATCTTCACCACCCCGTCGAGCTGCGCGTGTGCTTCGCGGCTGAGCCTCTGGGCCGCGACGAAGAGCTCGGGCTTGCCCGCCGCCGGCACCATGGCGAAGCACAGCACGACCGGATTGTGCGCCACGTCGTGGCCGCGGATGTTGAAGAGCCAGCAGATGGAATCGGCCGTCGTCAGAACGACCGCGTCCTGCCGCGCGTCTTTCAGCACCTTCTGCACGGCGGCGACCTTAGCGTCCGCCGATCGCCCGGAGTACTTGAGCGGATGCGGCACGATGGGGCCGTCGGGCGGTGCGGGACGCTCCTTGCCCCAGAGCACGTCGATCGGATTGCGCCGCACGGGTTTGAGCGTAAGCCCCGCGGGCTTGAGCGTCGCGCCGAGCCGCTCGATCTCGGAGGCCGTGTGCAGCCAGGGATCGAAGCCGATCACGTCGCCGCTTCTGAGCTTGTCCTTGAGCCAGGCCGCGAGGTGCTGGCCGGCGATCCCCGGAAAGTCGAACAGCCCGCCGCCGCACTCGGCACGCGCCTGCACCGTGTAGCGACCATCGACGAAGAGCCCCGCATGCCGCCGCGTGACGGCGACGCGCCCCGCGCTGCCGGTGAACCCCGTGAGCCAGCGCAGCCGCTCGGAGCACGGCGCCACGTACTCGCTCTGGTGCTCGTCGCCGCGAGGCAGGATGAATGCGGCGAGTCCATCATCGGCAATGAGCGCCCTGAGCCGCTTCATGCGCTCCGGAATGGCGGCGGCGTCGGACGGTGCGGCGAACGTCTGGAACATCGAGAATTCCCGCTTTGACCACTAGGCGCGCTTTACGAGGGTGAGGGCCGACCAGCCGTCATGGCGCTCGTGTGCGCGAAGCGCGAAGCCCTGCGCGCCGTAGGCGGCGAGAACGCGCGCCGCTTCGCGCGTGAGAAGGCCGGAAAGGATGAGGCTTCCTCCAGGCGCGATCGCGCGCCGGACGTCAGGTGCAAATTCGATCAGCGGCTCGGCCAGGATGTTGGCGAGCACCAGGTCGAAGGGTCCCGCCCTCTGAATCGCCGCATCCTCGAGCCCCGGTCCATGGCGGAACGTGATGCGCGCGCCGACCCCGTTCACCGCCGCGTTCTCGCGCGCCACCACGACCGACTGCGCGTCGATGTCGATGCCGTGGATCGCCGCGCGCCGCCAGATGCGCGCCGCCGCGATGGCGAGGACGCCGGAGCCGCAGCCGAGATCCAGGATGCGCCGGAAGCCGCGCCGCGCCCCGAGCCGGTCGAGTGCCACGAGGCAGCCGAACGTCGTCGCATGATGCGCCGTGCCGAAGGCTTCGCCGGCCTCGATCAGGATGGCGTTCGGTCCCTGCGGCACGCGCTCCCGGTCATGGCTGCCGTGAACGGAGAAGCGCGACGTGCGCACCGGCGGCAGCGCCGCCTGCGAAAGCGCGACCCAGTTGAGATCCGGAATGACGGCGGAACGGAACGGCGGAGCCGGCTCGTCGAGCAGCGACGCGAGCTCGCTCTCGAGGTCGCGGGCCGCGCGCGCGTCCGCGAAATAGGCTTCGATCCGCCACAGCGGCTCGCCCGTGCCGCTCCCCTTGTCCTCGAACACGGTGAGGGCATCCGGCGGCGGCTCGACGAGATCCTGCAGCGCGCCCGCGATCTGCATGGCGCGTCCGCGGGACGAGACCTCGGCGATCAGCTTGTGAGGTGTCATACAGTCCATGGGCCAAAAGGAAATGAGCCGGTGCGGGCGCCCGGCGCGGCGGACGCACAATAGCCCAGGTGAGGGTGGCGCGTCAGGCCTGTTGCGGCGGGCCGCTCTCAATCACGGGAGTTCCCCCTGTTTCGGCCGCGGCCGCTTCGGACGGCGACGTGTCGGGTTCCACGGTGTGATCGACCTCGGTCCCCTCGTCACCCGCGGGGTCCGGCAGATTGTCGAGGAACACGTCCCACTGTGCATCGAGATGCGCGGCCGCCGGCTCGGGACCGAGTGTCTTGAGCGTGCCGTCCGCCTCCTCGATCACGAGGCCGTCGGCGACGAGCCGGCCGAGCGCGTCCTCGAGGTCGAAATCGACCGTGATGCCGAAGCTCGCCTTGAGGTACTGCTCGATGGCAGCATCGATCGCCGGCAGGTCCGACCGCTTGGCCCGCTCCTTGGCGAGCACGCTGTAGAGCAGCATCTCCTCCTTGACGTCCTCCTCCGCCGCGCGGTCGGCGAGCTTGATCAGCACGCCGCGGTTGTCGGCCATGGAGTGGAAGTAGAGGTTCTGCGCCATCACCACCATGTAGCGCTGCCGCT
>JBFXEP010000479.1:0-2775 GCA_050179995.1 Hyphomicrobium sp. | reverse complement strand
GAAGACCGGTCCGTCGGCGGTGCGCAGCGCCCGATCGCGTGCGCACGGCCCAGAAGGTCGAGTTAGGTTCGCCCGCTGCGCGCGACCGAGTCAGGCTCCACGGCCGTCACGATTCGCGAAAGCGAGCGCAAGAACGCGTCCCGTTGTGTCGGGGCGAGTGCCGCCAGGATCTTCTCGTCCGTTGAGCGGGCTGCCGGCTGAGCCATGCGCAACGCGCCTTCGCCCTTGTCCGTCAGTCTGACGGCATAGCGGCGGGCGTCGCGTCGTGTGCGACGGCGCTGCACGAGGCCGCGTGACGTAAGCCGCCGGACGATATCCGCCATGGTAGAGCGGTCGATACCGGTGGCTTCGACGAGCGTGGTCTGGCTGGGCTCATCGCTGTTGGCGATTGCCGCCATGACCGCGTACTGACGTGGCGTAAGTCCGGCCTCGCCGACACTGACGGCAAACATCTCGTCCGCACATTGTCCTGCCCTGTGCAGCAGATGCAGCGCCGACGACATTTTGTCGTCTAGGGTCTCATGTTTCATACTTCATCGTTTCCTCTTGCTCGCGTTGCTGTTTTCCCGATGGTTCCTGACCCGCCGCGAAGCGGGGTTCCTGAGGGCCGGAGGCGCGCCACTGCTCAAACTCGAGGTTGAACCCCACTATGCACGTGCGCCTCGCTCCCTTGAATTGGACGAAAGATTAGACTGCATACCTCCCTTCCGTGCTCTGATCAGTGTAAAGTGCTTCCCCTGTGTGCAAACCGTCCGCTCGTTCTCCGCGTTGGATGGCTCGGGTGCTGCTTGAGCATCGGGCCGGTCCATCGACGGCAGATTATTGTGAGATTGTTTGAAGGCCCCCCTAAGTGAACAGCCATGATGTAATTCCGGCCCGGCGCGCGAGTTCCGCGATTCCACCGTCCAAGAGAGAAAAATTGTCTTTGTTCGCCTGATCGGGGATCCACGCCGCGCCATTCTTCCTCGCGCGATAGGACGCCATCAGATCGCTCCACACCGCCGGGTCGAAAGAGCGGTCCAGTTGTGCTCCGCTCGAAGCGCGCTTGAGATCCTTCTGTGATCCCATCCATGTATGAACGCCCTGCCAGATCTCGGCGCTGGCAGGCAGGTTGTGGCGCGACTTGAGCTGCGCGATGGCGAGCACCCCGGCTTCCCTCGGATGCGGTCCGATTTCCAGCGTCGCCACTCGCACGCCGCGCCGGCGCACCGAGAAGAGGCGGCATTTGTCGCGGGCCAGCCGGTCGGCATACTGATCGGCGCAGTTCTGCATCGCGTGCGCCTCGGCGAGGAGCGCATCGTGCTCGAGCAGCGCCACGAACGAGAACCCGCGCACCTCTCCCGCCGCGAGCCAGGGATCGGTGATGACGCCCTCGCGCAACTGCAGGACGAGACGCATGCGGTTGAGCCAGCTCTTGGCTGCGCACACGGCCGTGTCGAGCGCCATCTCCGGGCGCCAGGGCACCACGATGAGACCGCGCGCCCGCGCGAGGTCGGCGTTCGAGAACCACGCATAGGCCGCGAGCAGTCCGAACAGTCGCGCCGGATCGCCGGCCTCCATGAAGATCGACTGTTGCGCCAGCCAGAGCGCGAAATAGTCGTCGCAGGCGAGCGCGCCGAAAATCACCGAGCTCAACCAGAACGCGCTGTTCTCCGCCGACGTAGGCAAATGGTTGGCGATGCGCCTTGCGAAGACCTCTGATTTCGGCACGCCGTCGAGCCGCCCGGCGAAAGCCTCGGGCGGAAGCCGGCGCAGCCACAGGGGCACGTCGAGGCTGCTCGCGACATCTTTGAGCGGCGCGCCTGCATTGACGAGCGCCAGCGCCTTCTGCCGGCGCCTCGGCGGCCCATGCCGGCTGGCGAGCGCGTAGAGCGCACCCGGAAAGGCGATGGCGAGATCGGCGAGGCGCGGTGAGGAGGAGATGAGCCGGCGCACGGCCGAGCGGTGGTTGCTGTCGAAGCGATTGATCAGCTTTTCGACATCGCGCGCGGTCCCTTCGGGAAAGGCGCTGTCCGTGCAGTCAAGGGCCTTGGATCTCGTACGCATCGATGGCCATCCAGGCGGAAGGCGGTGTGCGAAACCACCCGCACCGCCAGCCTCGACAACCTGCGCAATTAATGCGGCGCGCGTGCGACCCGAGTTTGGCCAACGTGAGAAGGACTGAGCTTGCATCAGCTCCTCATGCGATCGAGCGCGCCTTGCAGGATCAAGGTGGCGGCGAGCTTGTCGATCACGTCGGCGCGCCGCTTTCGGCTCGTGTCGGCGGCGATCAGCATGCGCTCGGCCTCGACCGTGGTGAGACGCTCGTCCCACAAAAGAATGGCGAGAGGCGAGAGCGCGTTGAGGTTGCGGGCAAATGCACGCGTTGCTTGCGCGCGCGGGCCCTCGCTGCCGTCCATCGAGACGGGCAGGCCCAGCACGAAGCCTTTGATGGCGTGCGCCTCCGCGATGTCGAGGAGCCGTTTGGCGTCGTCCTTGAATTTCGTGCGCCGGATTGTCTCGAGGGCGCTTGCGATCGAGCGCGTGACGTCGCTGAGCGCCAGGCCGAGCGTTTTGGTCCCGGCGTCGATGCCGATCAGGCGGCCCGGCGCGATGAGACCCGCGAATGTCTCCGCCTCGCATGTCGTTATGCCGCGAGGGCGGGCCACGCTGTTGTCGTCCATGCCGAGGGCGAGCCCAGAATCGAACATGCTTCAGTATACTAATCCGCCTGCATCCTGCGCTATCGCGATTGCGATCAGTGATCAATTAGCCGCACACCGAGGGATCTCCCTT
>JBFXEP010000478.1:0-2777 GCA_050179995.1 Hyphomicrobium sp. | reverse complement strand
GCAGGAGATAGCTGATCCAGAACGGCAGCGTGACGATGAAAAGCAGGAGCGCGCGGTGCTTGCCGGCGTGAAAGGCGAGATAGTAGGCGACCGGATAGGCCGCCACGACGGTGGCGAGCGTGACCAGCCCCGCGATGACGAGCGAGCGCACGATGACGGTCGCATAGAGCGGATCGGTGAGCGCCACCGCGAAATTGGAGAGCGTGAACGCGCCGCCGAGCAGCGAGCCGTCGTTGCTGCGCACCCCGAGCAGCAGCACGAGGCCGAGGGCGAACAGCACCAGCGTCGCGGTAGCGAGCGCGCCCGGCGCGGTCATGACCAACTCAAACAGGCGGCGACGGCGCTGAGGAGCGTCGGTCAACAGAGACCCAAACTCGCCGGACCCACCCATGAGCACAATCCTGAACCGAGCGGATTGTTTTTCACAAATGAGAAAATGTCAACAAACCTTCGCTCACCGCTCCAGCATGTCGACGAGCCGATACCAGGCGATCGCCGCCCCGATGCCGAGATTGCGAAAGGCGTGGAACGGGATCGGCCGGATCGGCGTGATCGGAAACGGGATGGTCTCCGCGTCCCGCGTCACGAGGTAGTCGACGAGACGCGGCCCGAGCGCGGTCATGAGCCCGACGCCCCGCCCCTGGCAGCCGGCGGCGACGATCAAGCCGCGCTCCGGCTCGTGCACATGCGGGAGATGATCGAAGGTCATCGCCACGCGGCCGTACCAGCGCTTCTCGATCGCCACATCGCCGAGCGACGGATAGAGGCGCTTCGCCGCGTGTTCGAGATGCGCCCACGCCTGCGCCTGCGTGGGCTCCGCCATCGAGCCGCGCCCGCCGAGCAGCAGCCTCCCATCGGCACTTCTGCGGTAGTAGATGACGATGCGCCGCGAGTCCGAAACCCCTTGCCCTTCGGGAAGGATCGACGCGCGCGTCGCCTCGGAAAGCGGCGCCGTGGCAATCTGAAACGAATGCAGCGGCAGGAGCGTCTGTGCGAGCCCCGGGATCAGGCCGTCCGCATAGGCGTTGGTGGCGACGATCACGCTCTTCGACCGCAGCGTGTGTCCACCGTGCGCTGCGAGCGTCCAGGCGCCGTTTTCGTGCTGAAGCCGCACAACGCGCGTATTTTCCGCGATGAGGGCGCCGGCCTTGCGCGCGGCGCGCGCGAGCTCCCGCGTGTAGGCGAGAGGATGGATGACCCCGGCACGCGGGTCGAGCCAGCCGCCATGATAGCCGCGCGCGCCCGTCAAGCGCGCGACATCCTCGGCGCTGAGCACTTTGGCCGGCACGCCGCGCGCGATCCACTGTTCAGCCCGCAGCTCCGCCGCCCGCGCGGCGTGCTCGGAATGCGCGGCCTGGATCCAGCCGGCGCGCTCATGCGGAACGTCGAGCGTCTCGCGCGCAATGAGATCGAACACGCAATCCGCCATGCCGGCGCCGAAGCGGATCAGGGCCTCGCCACGTGTTTCCCCGAAATGCTCGAGGAGCCAGTCCGGGTCGAACTTGAGCCCCGGGATGACCTGGCCGCCGTTGAGTCCCGACGCGCGCTCCCCGATCGCGACCGCCTCGAGCACGCGCACCGAGAGCCCCCGCCGCGCCGCGTCGAGCGCCGAGCAAAGCCCCAGGATGCCGCCGCCGACGATGGCGAGATCGCACGTCTCATCGGAGCCGAGGGCATCGGACGGCAGAGGCGTCGAGGGCCAGTCGGCCCACGCTGAAGCAAACGATCCGCCGGACATGCCATGCCCCCGCCAGAAGAAGAGGCGCAAGTCATTTCATGTTCATGAAATCATGTAAAGGCCGAGGCCTCACCCGCACGTACACGAGACGCGGCGCGATGAAGGTGTCACTTCAGCTTGAAGCGAACCGTCGTGCTGCGCGTGCCGCCCTGTGCCGAGGGCTTGAAGCGCCATTGCCGCACCGCCGCCACCGTCGCCGCGTTGAAGACCCCCGACGGCTTGGCCGACACCACGCTCACGCTCGTCACCGCCCCCGAGGCGGATACGGAATAGCGAACCACCACGTAGCCCTCGACCTTGGCGGCGCGGGCACTGGGCGGATACACGGGGTTGGCGCGATAGATCGGATTGGGGTCGAACTTGCCTTTGGCGGAAGCGGCGGCCTGCTGCTGCTTCTTGCTCTCGGACTTCTGCGCCGATTTGGCGACGGCCTTCTCCTTGACCTTCTTCTCGGGTTTCTGCTCGGCCTTCTCCTTGGGCTCCGGCGTCTTCTCCGCTTTCTCGACCTCCTTCGGCAGCGTCACCTCGGGCTCCGGCGCGAGTGGCGCCTCCTCGACGTTGGGCAGCTCCTCGGGCACCGGCTCCGCCACGGGCTCCACGGCCGGTGGCGCCTCGGCGGCCTCCACGGCTTTTTCCGGCACGGGCTCGGCTTCGGCGGCCTCGCTCGGCTCGGGCGGCGTCTCCTGGATCTGATCGGTCGGTGAAGGCGGCGGCACCGATTTCTCGAACAGTGGCTGCTCGGCGATGTTCTGCTGATCCGATGGGCTCTCGGCAGCGAGCGACTCGAGCTCGATCATGAGCGCGCCGGGACGCTCGTCCGAGGGCGGGTCTTGCGGCCATGCGAGGAGCGCCACCATGACAGCGGTCACGTGCAGGACCGCGACCACGCCAGCCGATCCGCTCCAGCGCGCAAAGCGACCGGCCGGAGTTTCGAGCTGTGCTTCGGCGTAGATCATGGCTGCGGGGCAGCGCCTTCAAGTGCGGATGACGCGCTCGCCTCGGGCGGGCCTTCGAGGCCGACCAGCGCAACCTTGAGATA
>JBFXEP010000477.1:0-2779 GCA_050179995.1 Hyphomicrobium sp. | reverse complement strand
GACGCCGATCGAGCCCGTGAGCACGATCTCCTGGCCGGCGATCTTGATCGGCGAGCGCAGCGAGCGGCGGATGCGCTCGGCGTGCTGCGCGAGCTCCGCCACCGGCTGGTCGGCGAGCAGCATGAGCCCGAAGCGGTCGCCCGCGATGCGCGCCAGCGTGTCGTTGGGTCCGAGGTGGCGCTGCAGGCGGCGCGCGATGGTGAGCAGCAGGCTGTCGCCCAGCACCAGCCCCAGCGACGAGTTGAGGCTCGTGAACTTGTCGATGTCGATGATGAGCACCGTTGGCCGGATCTGCGGCTCCGACTTGGCGCGCGCCATCGACACCTGCAGTCGGTCGAGCAGCAGCTCGCGGTTGGGAAGTCCGGTCAGGCTATCGTGCACGGCATCATGCAGCAGGCGCTCCTGCGCGCGCTTCGCATCGGTGACGTCTCGGATAAGACCGATGCACTTGAACGAGCGCGGATCGGCGCCGGGCACGCCGGCCGCCTCGAGCTCGAACCAGCGGTAGTTGTTGTCGGCCTGGCGCAGGCGAAAATCGCAGCACACCTTGCCGTCGCGCCGCTCCTGCACCGTGAACAGGGCAAGCCGGAAGCGCTCGCGGTCGGAAGGATGCAGGTGGCGCAGGAAATCGTCGGTGCGCGTCGAGAGATCGCCCGGAGAAAGCCCGAGCAGGACCTCGACGGCGTTGCTGACCTTGACCTCGTCGCGCCGCGCGTTCCATTCCCACACCGCGGCACCCGAGGCCTCGACGGCGATGGAGCGCGCCTGCAGCTCCGAGGGCGCCGCGCCATAGACCGGCTCGACCGATCGGAAGGCGTATTGCGTCACCGTGAAGCCGATCGAGAGCAGGATCAGCACCAGGCCCGACACGAGGCCGAACACCACGACATCGCCCGAGATCTTGCCCGTGAGCGCCACGGCGGCGCCGAAGATCCACACCAGGAACAGGATCCACGTCGGGATGAGCGACAGCGCGCGGTCCTGCCCGCGCAGCGCCAGGAACAGGATCAGCCCCGTCCCGGTGAGGCCGATGAACAGGAACGACAGCCGCGCGAACGTCGCCGCGAGCCTGGGATCGATGATCGCCACCGCGACGAGCGAGAACTGCGCCAAGAGCCACACCGTGATCAGCATGCGAATCAGGCCATGCCACAGCGCGAGCCGCAGGAACACGTGCAGGAACACGACGAGGCTTGCCGCGAGCGCCGCCTCGGCCCCCGCGCGATAGACGGCGTTGGCCTCGGGCTTCAACGAGAACAGCTTGTGGAAGAAGCCGAAGTCGACGCAGAGATAGGCGAGCGCGCACCAGGCGACGAGCGCGGCGGCGGGAAACACCAGCTTGTGGTTGGCCGCAAAGATGGCGGTGAGGAAGATCGCCAGCAGGCCCGTGAGGCCGAGCAGCACGCCGTTGAAGAGCTGGCGGTCCGAGATCTTGATTTCGTAGTCGAGCGGCTTCCAGAGGTAGAGCCGCGTGAAGCGCTCGCTCGAGAGCTCGGCGACGTAGGTGATGGTCTGTCCCGGCTCGAGCGTGATGCGGAACACGTCCGCCCTGTCGCTCTTGATGCGCTCCGGCACGAAGCCGATCGACGGCGTCACCGCCTCGATGCGCTGCGCGTCGAGGTCCGGCCACACGACGCCAGACCCGATGACGCTGTAGCGCTCGGCGGAAAGCCAGCGCTCGACCGGCTTGTCGGTGGGATTGGTCAGCGCGAAGGCCACCCAGTTCGGATTGGTGCCTGGCGTCGCCGCCGGCACGGTCATGCGCCCTGCAAGCCCGTCGGCACCCGCCGCGGTCTCCACCTGCAGGCTGTCGCCGCGCGATTCGTAGAGGTCGCCGAGCGTCGTGATCTCGACGCGCCCCTGATCCGAGCCGATCTCGATCGCCTTGAGCGCCAGCGCCTCATCCGGCAGCGCGAGGAGCCCCGCAAGCACGCCCATCAGCACCAGCGCCAGCTGCAACGCGCCCGCCCGGACGGCAAACGGCCAGCGCCTGCGGAGGAAGCCAGGTCTCACGGCGTGACCTCCCGGGTCATCCAGTCCTCGGCCAGCATCGCGAACAGGAGATGGTCCTGCCAGGCGCCGTTGATTTTGAGATAGCGCCGCGCGAGGCCTTCCTCCGCGAAACCGGCGCGGCGCAGCAGCGCCACCGAGCGCGCGTTGGTGGGTTGCGCCGCCGCCTCAACGCGATGCAGGCGGAGCGGCTCGAAGCCATGCTGCAGCACGGCGCGCACCGACGCGCTCATGAGCCCGCGTCCGACATACGGCAGCCCGAGCCAATAGCCCAGCATCGCCGATTGCGTCACGCCGCGACGCACGTTGGAAAGCGTGACGCCGCCGATCAGCCGGTCGCCCTCGGACTCGAAGGCGAGGAAGGCATAGCCGAGGTCGTCGCGCGCCTCGCGCTGGTAGTGCTTGATCCTGCGCCGGTATGCGCTCTTCGTAAGGTCGTCGCGCGGCCAGGCCGGCTCCCACGGCACGAGATGCACGCGGCTCTGCGCGCGCAGCTCCGCCCACGGCGCATAGTCGCCGCCGAGCGGCGGGCGCAGCCACACGCCGCGGCCCTGGATGACCGCCCATTCCGAAGAGTTTCCGGCCCTCAGGAACGCCATCAGGCTGTCTTCGCCTCCGCGTTGACCGCGCCTTTCGCCATCCGTTGCCCCGCCAGCGTTGCGAGCTTCAGCGAAGCCTTGCCGGCACCGACCACGGCCACCGACGCCGTACCCGCCCCGAGATGTTTCGCGAAGTGTCCGACGTCCTCGATCGTCACCGCATCGACCCT
>JBFXEP010000476.1:0-2784 GCA_050179995.1 Hyphomicrobium sp. | reverse complement strand
TGCGGCGCCACCGCCAGGCGCCACACCGTCGTCTGTCCCTCTCACGCCTGGGGCTACGCCCTCGACGGCCGCCTCGTCGCCGCGCGGTCCATGGACAAGATGGCCAATGCCCGCAAGGACGACCTCGGCCTGACGCGCCTCGGCGTCGCCGAATGGGGCGGCTGGATGTTCGTCAACGGTTCGAGCAGCGCCGCGCCCTTCGCCGCCACGCTCGGCCACCTCGGCGAGTTCGCCGCCAACTGGGAGTGCGAGCGCCTCGTCGTCGGCGCCTCGCACCACTATGAGCTCAACGCCAACTGGAAGGTGGCGATCGAGAACTACAACGAGTGCTACCACTGCCCGTCGATTCACAAGGCGCTCTGCCGCGTCTCGCCGCCGACCTCGGGCGGCTCCTACCGTCATCCCGCGGGCGCCTACACCGGCGGCTGGATGGAGCTTGCCGACGACGCCGAGACCATGAGCTTCTCCGGCGAATCCGGCGGCATGCCGTTCCACAAGTTGACAGCCGAGCAGCGCCGCCAGATCCACTACGTCACGCTGTTCCCGGGCCTCTTGATCTCGCTGCATCCCGACTACGTCATGACGCACCGGCTCGAGCCCACGTCCGCCACCACCACCGCCGTCGAGTGCCAGTGGCTGTTCGCACCCGAGGCCGTGGCGAAAGAGGGCTTCGATCCCTCCTACGCCGTCGAGTTCTGGGACGCCACCAACCGCGAGGACTGGGGCGCGGTCGAATCCGTGCAGCGCGGCTTGGCATCCGAGAACTTCGTGCCTGGCATCTTCTCCGAGGAGGAGATCGGCGTGCACGACTTCGTGCACATGGTCGCCACCAGCTACCTCGGCGACCCCGAGCTGCCGCACCGCTTATCGGCTGGCGTCACCACCCCCGCCCGCCGCGCCGCCGCCCGCTAAAGGCTTCGAGCCAGGCTTGAGCTCCCGCAAACCCTCACCCGGAAGCCATCTACGATGGCTTCCGACCTCTCCCTATGGGAGATGTGAGGAATCGCGCCTCCACTCACCCCGATGGGGAGAGGTCGCGGCGCGCAGCGCCGCAGGTGAGGGGGCACTGCACTCTTCTATGTGAGCGCGCCACGCCGCTCACGCGACTCCGTACCCGACGATGCCCTTCAGCTCGAGGAACTCGTGGATGCCGAAGTCTGCGTACTCGCGCCCGTTACCCGATTGCTTGTAGCCGCCGAACGGCGCGAACGTGTCCCAGTCCGGATAGTTGATGTTGACCGTGCCGGCCCTGAGCCGCTGCGCCACCCGCCGCGCCCGCGCCAGATCTGTCCCGGCGACATACGCCGCGAGCCCGTACACGGTGTCGTTGGCAATCTCCACCGCCTGGTTCTCGTCGCGGTAGGAGAGGATCGACAGCACCGGCCCGAAGATTTCCTCGCGCGCGACAGTCATGTCCGGCGTCACATGACCGAACACGGTCGGCCGCACGTAGTAGCCTCGATTGAGCCCCGCGGGCCGCCCCGCGCCGCCCGTGACCACCGTCGCCCCCTCGTCGATGCCGGACTGGATCAGCCGCTGGATCTTGTTGAACTGCGCTTCGCTGACCACCGGACCGATGGTCGTCGCCGTGTCGCGTGGACTGCCCACCACATGCGCCTCCGCCGCGCGCTTTGCGATCGCCAGCGCCTCGTCGTGGCGCTCCGAGGGAACCAGCATGCGCGTCGGCGCATCGCACGACTGCCCGTTGTTGCCGAAGCAGCCGTCGACGCCCTTCGAAACCGCGGTCTCGAAGTCCGCATCCGCCAGGATGATGTTGGCCGACTTGCCGCCGAGTTCCTGCGAAACGCGTTTCACCGTATCCGCCGCCGTCTTGGCGACGATGATGCCGGCCCGCGTCGAGCCCGTGAACGACACCATGTCGACGTCCGGATGCCCCGCCATCACCTGGCCGACCGACGGACCGTCGCCGTTGACGAGGTTGAACACGCCCTTCGGCACGCCGGCCTCGACAAGCACCTCGGCGAAGATGAGCCCCGAGATCGGCGCGATCTCGCTCGGCTTCAGCACCATGGTGCAGCCCGCCGCCAGCGCCGGCGCCACCTTGCACACGATCTGGTTCAAGGGCCAGTTCCAGGGCGTGATCAGCGCCACGACGCCGATGGGTTCATGCACCAGCCGCGTGGTGCCGCGCTGGCGCTCGAAGTCCATGCCCTCGAACGCGGCGATGGTCGCCTCGAGATGCACGCGTCCGGCCCACGCCTGCGCATCGCGCGCAAACGAGATCGGCGCGCCCATCTCCAGCGAAACCGCTTCCGCGATCTCGCCGTAGCGCGCGTTGTAGACCTCGAGAATGCGCTTCAAAAGAGCGAGCCGTTCGGCCTTGGGCGTCGCGGCAAAGCTCGGGAACGCCCGCTTCGCCGCCGCCACCGCCGCCTCGACGTCGGCCGCGCCTCCGACCGCGATGGTCGTGAACGGGGCTTCCGTCGCGGGATCGATGACATCGAGCACGGCCGGCGTCACGGGATCGACCCAGGCGCCATCGATGTAGAATTTGAGGTTCTGCGTCACGATCCGCTCCTTGAGGTGTTTTGAGGTTGGTTTGTGTGAGGGCACGCTCTACCGCTCGGCGCCGAAGGCTTCGGGCGGCCGCCCTGATGCGTCGAAGGCTATCCTAGCTGTTCTCGCCTGTCGCGTCCTCGCCCGGCCCCGGGATGGTGATCTCCGTGTCCGCGATGTGCACCGCGAGCAGGCACCCGTTCGGCGCATGCGAGCAATGCTCCGTCCCGCTGCGGAACCACACCAGGTCGCCCGGCCGGAACACGG
>JBFXEP010000475.1:0-2787 GCA_050179995.1 Hyphomicrobium sp. | reverse complement strand
CACGGAAACAGTTATGACGACGCATCACCGGGAGTAGGGAATGGCGAGCATCAACTACGACAAGCTGTCGGTCAAAGAGCTGACCGACATTATCGCGCGCGCTCAGAAGGCGTTGAACGCCGCGAAGGAGCGCGAGCGGGCCGATCTCAAGCACAAGATCGCATCGCTTGCCGAGAACGCCGGATTTTCCGTCGGCGAACTATTCGGCGGGCGTGGCCGCGGAAAATCAGCCACCGTGAAATACATGAACCCCGACAACCGCTCCGAGACCTGGACCGGTCGCGGCAGAAAGCCGAATTGGCTGGTCGCGAAGCTGAGCAAGGGCGCCAAGATTGGCGACTTCGCCGTCTAAGCCGGGAAACAGCGATTTTTCGATGCGCCGCTGCCTGTCAGCGGCGCATATTTTTTCGCTTCTCCGCGTCACGTCGCGTAACGTTGACGCATGGAAAACGCAAGTTGGCGTATTCCCCTGACGAGAAACGTCTCTTGCCGCTCGGTCCGCTGATGTTTTGCAATTCCCATTGCGGGAAATTGCAGCCCGCTAAGGCCGCGAAATGCAGGCGGCAGGCTTAAGGTCCCGGGGCGGAACAGTTCGCTGATGGAAGCGCCGGCATCCCTGGCACTCACGCCTTGACAGTGCTAGCAACAGCCCGCATATAGACGCTGCGCCACGGCCGGATCGCGATCTGCGAGACCGCTTGGCGCATGCAACCCAAGCCGCGGGCCCCCGCTCGCGTGGGTTCATATCCCTTGCAAATTCAACCACGTACATCACGAGGGTTTACCCATGAAGTTTCGTCCCTTGCATGACCGCGTTGTCGTGAAGCGCGTCGAGGAGGACACCAAGACCGCTGGCGGCATCATCATTCCCGACACCGCCAAGGAGAAGCCGCAGCAGGGCGAGGTCATCGCCGTCGGCCCTGGCGCACGCGATGAGCAGGGCAAGGTCGTTGCCCTGGAAGTGAAGCCCGGTGACCGCGTCCTGTTCGGCAAGTGGTCCGGCACCGAGGTCAAGATCGACGGCCAGGATCTCCTGATCATGAAGGAGAGCGACATCCTCGGCATCCTCGAAGGCGGCGCCTCGGCCAAGAAGGCCGCCTGAGGCGAGCCCGCACTAATCCCCCCAGATCCCCCCGAAAGACATTTCGAACGGAGTGCCACACATGGCAGCTAAAGACGTCAAGTTTTCCCAGGACGCCCGCGAGCGCATGCTGCGTGGCGTTGACATCCTCGCCAACGCGGTGAGGGTCACGCTCGGCCCCAAGGGCCGCAACGTCGTCATCGAGAAGAGCTTCGGCGCCCCGCGCATCACCAAGGACGGCGTCACCGTCGCCAAGGAGATCGAGCTCGAGGACAAGTTCGAGAACATGGGTGCGCAGATGCTGCGCGAGGTGGCGTCCAAGACCGCCGACCTCGCCGGTGACGGCACCACCACCGCGACCGTGCTCGCCCAGGCCATCGTCCGCGAGGGCGCCAAGTCGGTCGCCGCCGGCGCCAACCCGATGGACCTGAAGCGCGGTATCGACCTCGCCGTCGCCGCCGTCGTCGAGGAGCTCAAGGCCAAGTCGAAGAAGGTCACCTCCAACGACGAGATCGCCCAGGTCGGCACCATCTCCGCCAACGGCGACACCGAGATCGGCGCCAAGATCGCCGAGGCCATGAAGAAGGTCGGCAACGAGGGCGTCATCACGGTTGAAGAGTCGAAAAGCCTCGAGACCGAGCTCGACGTCGTCGAGGGCATGCAGTTCGACCGCGGCTACCTCTCGCCCTACTTCATCACCAACGCCGACAAGATGATCGCCGAGCTGGATAGCCCCTACATCCTGATCCACGAGAAGAAGCTCTCCGGCCTGCAGGCCATGCTTCCGGTGCTCGAGGCTGTCGTTCAGACCGGGAAGCCCCTGCTCATCATCGCCGAGGACGTCGAGGGCGAGGCGCTCGCCACCCTGGTCGTCAACAAGCTGCGCGGCGGCCTCAAGGTCGCGGCCGTCAAGGCGCCGGGCTTCGGCGACCGCCGCAAGGCCATGCTCGAGGACATCGCCATCCTGACCGGCGGCACGGTGATCTCCGAGGACCTCGGCATCAAGCTCGAGACCGTCACCCTCGACATGCTGGGCCGCGCCAAGCGCGTCTCGATCGACAAGGAGAACACCACCATTGTCGACGGCGCCGGCAAGAAGGCCGACATCGAGGCCCGCGTGAAGCAGATCAAGGCGCAGATCGAGGAGACCACCTCGGACTACGACCGCGAGAAGCTGCAGGAGCGCCTGGCGAAGCTCGCCGGCGGCGTGGCCGTGATCAAGGTCGGCGGCGCCACCGAGGTCGAGGTCAAGGAGCGCAAGGACCGTGTCGACGACGCGCTGCACGCAACCCGCGCAGCCGTCGAGGAAGGCGTGGTTCCGGGCGGCGGCGTGGCGCTTCTGCGCGCCATCAAGGCCCTCGAGAGCCTCAAGGTCGACAACGAGGACCAGAAGGTCGGCGTCTCGATCGTGCGCAAGGCGCTGCAGTCGCCGGCCCGCCAGATCTTCCAGAACGCTGGCGAGGACGGCTCGGTCGTTGCCGGCAAGATCCTCGAGAACAACAAGTACGCCTACGGCTTCAACGCCCAGACCGGCGTCTACGGCGACCTCATCGCCGAGGGCGTCATCGACCCGACCAAGGTCGTGCGCTGCGCGCTGCAGGATGCGGCCTCCGTTGCCGGCCTCCTGATCACCACCGAGGCTATGATCGCCGACCGTCCGAAGAAGGACACGCCCGCAGCCCCGATGGGCGGCGGCATGGGCGGCA
>JBFXEP010000474.1:0-2803 GCA_050179995.1 Hyphomicrobium sp. | reverse complement strand
CCGTCATCCTGATCCAGGCGCTCTTGAGCGCGGTTCTCGGATACGCGGCGGGCATGCTCCTCGCCATGCTGGCGATCTACCGGCTCTCGGTGCGCGTGCCGACTCTCACCATCGTCATGACACCGAAAATCGCCATGTATCTCTTCGCGCTGACCGTCGGCATGTGCGTCTTCGCGGCCATCACCGCCATCCGCAAGGTGACCCGCATTGATCCCGCCGGCGTCTTCAACAGGTAGGGAGACGCTGCCGGGCGTGCGCCAAGCCCGAGGGAGAGGTCCGGTGGCCCGCACGGGCGCCCGGACCTGATGCGAGAGGGAAAGCGCCTTGCGTCGCAGGGTTCCGCTTCTAGCGTCCGCGTAACGTTCCGTTGTAGGAAAGATTTGCTATTTGTCGCGAGGCAATCGGAGCTTCTGTGTCAGGCGGAACAGACGCGGCACGCTCCTGGTGGCAAGCTCGCTGAGTTGATTACCGTGTAGGGAATTCGGGAGACCTCGCCGCATGGCCAAGCCTGACAGAGCTTCGAACGGGACGCCTCCGCTCCTGCAGGCTCGCAACATCGTGAAGTCGATCAACACCGGCGCCGGCGACCTGCACATCTTGAAGGGCATCAGCATGGATTTGCGCCCCGGCGAGCTCACCCTGCTGATGGGCCCCTCGGGCAGCGGCAAGACCACGCTGCTCTCCATCCTGGGCTGCATCCTCACCGCCACCAGCGGCGAGCTGCACCTCGCGGGTCACCAGGCCGTCGGCCTCTCGTCCGAGGAGCTCGCCGAGATACGCCGCCTCCACATCGGTTTCGTGTTCCAGAGCTACAACCTGTTTCCGACGCTGACCGCGCTCGAGAACGTGCTCGTCGCCCTCGACGTGCGCGACGCGCTGTCTCCCGATCCGATCGAGACCGCGGCCGAGGCGCTGAAGGCGGTAGGCCTGAGCCATCGCATGCACGCCTTCCCGTCGAAGCTCTCGGGCGGCGAGAAGCAGCGTGTCGCCATTGCGCGCTCGCTCGCAGGCCGCCCCTCCGTCGTGCTCGCCGACGAGCCGACCGCCGCGCTCGACAGCGAGAACGGCAAGGCGGTGATGGAGCTCCTGAAGGAAGTCGCCAAGGATCCGACGCGTGCCGTCATGGCCGTCACCCACGACCACCGCACGCTTCACTACGCCGACCGCATCATCACCATCGAGGATGGACGCATCGTCGGCGACGATCGCTCACCGAACAAAGGCGGCCCGGGTCCCGGCCACGGCCCCGGTGAGGCGCCCAGAAAAAAGAACGTTGCAGCTTAAGGAAGATCCCGTGTCATGCTGAAGCCAATCAACCTCGTTCTGCTCTTGGGGCTCGCCGGTGCCGGCGGCTACCTCGCCTACGACAAGTACAAGGGCGCACCCGTCGAGGAGATTTCCCTCGAGACCAAGGACTACGTCGTCGCCGCCCCTGGCCGCGTCGAGCCCAAGTCGGGCGAGATCCGGCTCGGCGCCACCTACCTCGGCCGCGTCGAGGAGGTGATGGTCAGCGTCGAAGACAAGGTCGAGGAAGGCGAGCTTCTGCTGCGCCTCGACGACGCCGAGGCGCGCGCCAAGCTGGCGTCCGCCGAGACCGAGGCCGAGGCGCTGCGTGAGGATCGCGAGAAGGCCTTCGCCGCGGGCCGCGAGGACGTGCGCAAGGCCGAGGACGCCATCTACTCGGCCGAGCGTGCCGTCACCGGCGCCCGCATCGAGCTCGACTACGCCATCTCCGCGAAGCGCAACGGCAGCGGCAGCGACGCGGCCGTGAGCGACGCGCGCCGCCGCCTGAAGGACGCCAACGAGCGCCTTGAGCGCGAGCGCATCGCCTACGTGAAGGCCCAGTCGAAAGCCAATCTCCCGGCCCCGAGCCGCGCCGAATCCGCCGTCAGTGCCGCCCGCGCCGACGTGCGCATGGCCGAGGCCCTGCTCGACAAGACGCGCATCCGCGCCCCATCCGCCGGCACCATCCTCGAGGTCAACGCCAAAGCGGGCGAGGTCGTATCGCCGTCGCCCGACCTGCCGCTCGTCGTCATGGGCGACATGAGCGTCGTGCGCGTCAAGGCCGAGGTCGACGAGGGCGACGTGGACAAGATCAAGGTCAACCAGGCGGCCTACGTGAAGAGCATCAGCCGTGGCGACGAGAGGTTCGAGGGCAAGGTGACGAACATCGCCCCGACCCTCGGCTCGGCCAAGATCGGTCCGCGCGGACCGCTGCGTCCGACGGACGTGGAAGTTATGGAAGTGACCATCGAATTGCAGGGGACGTCCGGGGCGTTGAAGCCCGGCATGCGGGTAGACGCCTTTTTTCGTAACTGAGGCACGGCCGCCCCAAGGCCAGCCCTCGAGCCGCAAACCCATCGCGCTCGCCGGGCTGGAGATACAGGACGAGCCGAAAACACGGCCTTGAGCATAAGGGCGGATAGTTGCCCTCCTGCGACAATCTGTGGGCTGCCCGCGAGGGCGGCCCTCATTTTTTATTGCACCTGCGAACGAGACATGCGACAGGCTTGAAAAGATTGGGATTGTCCCGACCGGAACAGCGCACACGCTCCATCCTTGTCATGGTCTCCGAAGCGATCGCCGAGGCGGCCGCCGACCGACGAGATGGAGTGCAGTATGCAGGGTCAGATCACGAAGTTTCACGAGCGCATCGGGTTCGGCGTCATTCGCGCCTCCGACGGCCGCAAGTACCGCTTCGCGAGGTCGGAAATCCGCAACCCGAATGGCCGCCTGGTCGGTCTGGACGTGGACTTCGTCGTCGAATCGCGTAGTCCGAGAGACATCATTCTGTTGCATGGGT
>JBFXEP010000473.1:0-2810 GCA_050179995.1 Hyphomicrobium sp. | reverse complement strand
GCACGCGCTCGACCGGCATCTCGACGCCGAGGTCGCCGCGCGCCACCATGAACGCGTCGCCGGCCGCGATGATGTCGTCGATGTCGTCGATGGCCGACGGCTTCTCGATCTTGGCCAGCACGGCGGCACGCCCGTCGATGATGGCCTTGGCCTCGATGATGTCCTCGGCGCGCTGCACGAAGGAGAGCGCGATCCAGTCCGCCCCGAGCTTGAGCGAGAGATCGAGGTCCACGCGGTCCTTGGGCGTGAGCGGGCTCACCGGCAGCACCGTATCCGGCATGCTGATGCCTTTGCGGCTCGACATGACGCCGCCGGTCACCACCTCGGCGCTGATGCTCTTCGCTCCGGCCTCCGTCACGCGCATGCGCAGTTTGCCGTCGTCGATGAGCAGCATGTGGCCGGGCTTGATGGCCTCGAAGATCGGCGGATGCGGAAGACTGACGCGCTGCGAGGTGCCGGGCACGCCGGTCTGGTCGAAGCGGAAGTGCTCGCCGGCCTTGACCAGGGCCCGCCCGTCGACGAACTCGCCGAGGCGGAACTTCGGCCCCTGCAGGTCGCACAGGACGCCGATCGAGCAGCGGTGCTTGGCCCCCACGTCGCGGATGATGCGCACGAGCCCGTGCGCCGTGTCCGCGCTCGAGTGGCTCATGTTGATGCGGAACACGTCGGTGCCCGCGAGGAAGAGACGCTCGATGATCTCCGTCGTCGACGACGCGGGTCCCAGCGTCGCGACGATCTTTACCCGGCGATTGCGTCTCATGGTCTGTTGCGTCTCATGGTCCGTTGGCCCCTTTTTCGCCCGGATCGGCGAGGCGGACCGTCCACTCTTGAGCCTCTCCGGTGTCGACTTCAAAAAAACCCGTGCGCTTATATCCGCGTTTCGGGCAATCCTGAACCCCCCGGATGGAGAAAGACCTGTCGGCGGTGCACATGAAATTCGTCCCCGCCCACTCCCCGCCGCGGTCGTAGTCGACGGCGTGGACGTAGATAAACCGGCTCGGCACCGCGCCCTTCAAGAGTGTTTCGCAAGCCTGCGACGCGATGTTCCACCAGCCCTCCGTCGACCATCCGCTCTCGTCTTGATAGCCGATTGCGACACCCACGCGACTGTGCGTGGTGTTGCAGAAGGTGAGGTCGGCCATGGCCGGGCGAGGGGTCGCGACCAGGACCAGGAGTGCCGCGGCCGGCAGGGCTGAACATTTCGAGATCATGGTTTCACGGAATATTCGAGACGGGGGTCTCGACGCGCGGCCGCGCCTTGCTGGGAGGGCGAAACGTTGGCAAGGAAAGCGGCAGCTTTGAGGTTGCGCCATTGAAAGACGGTATGGGCCGTTACGCAACCCGCATTTTGCGCTATGCGGGAGCGCGGTGGCAGGGAACGGGATGGCTGATCCAGGACCGATAAGGCACGCAGCGGCCGCGTCGGCGGCGGAGGACACCGTCGAGCATGTGGCGGGGTCGCTCGCGGCCGGCGTCATCCTGCTCTGCGACCACGCCGCCAATACACTTCCCGAGGGCTACGGCACGTTGGGCCTGCCCGAGGCCGAGCTCGCGCGCCACATTGCCTACGACATCGGCGCGCGCCAAGTCACGGCCGGGATCGCGGCCAGGCTCGGCGCGCCGGCCGTCATGAGCCGCTATTCGCGGCTTCTCATCGACTGCAATCGCGGCGAGGACGATCCGACGCTGATCATGCGCCTTTCGGACGGCGCCATCGTCCCCGGCAACCGCACATTGACCGTCGAGGAGCGCGCGCTGAGACTGGCGCGCTTCTATCGCCCCTACCATGCCGCCGTGACCGCGCTCATCGACCGGGCGCTGGCCGGGGGCACCATCCCCGTGCTCCTTTCGATGCACAGCTTCACGCCCATGTGGCGTGGTGTGCCCCGCCCCTGGCACGCGGCCCTGCTTTGGGACAAGGACCCGCGCCTCGCGGCACCGTTGCTTGCCGCCTTGCGCGCCGAGCCGGGCCTCGTCGTCGGCGACAACGAGCCCTACTCGGGTGCGCTCAAGGGCGATTGCCTGTGGCAGCACGGCACGTCGCGTGGCCTCGCCCATGCGCTCGTCGAGGTGCGCCAGGATCTGATCGCGGCCGCCGATGGCCAGGCCGCGTGGGCAGCCCGGCTGGCGGAGGCGACGCGGCGCATCCTTGCGGATGCCGGCGCCAATCCCGATCTCAGGACCATCAAGCACTACGGCTCCCGTACCGACTGAGGACAATTCCATGGCCGACATCGATGCCAAGACCACGCTGGAGCTCGAGGCCGCCGCCTACCGCCGCCTCGTCGCGCACCTGCGCGAGCGCTCTGACGTGCAGAACATCGACCTCATGAACCTTGCTGGCTTCTGCCGCAATTGTCTCGCGCGCTGGGTCCAGGAGGCCGCCGACGAGCGCAGCGTCGCGCTGTCGAAGGAGGAGGCGCGCGAGCTCGTCTACGGCATGCCCTATGCGGAGTGGCAGGAGCGCCATCAGACCGAGGCCTCGCCCGAGGCCAAGGCCGCCTTTTCCGCGAGCGACGCGTCGAAGCACACGTGAGCGAATCACGCGCCTAGGGAGCGAGGCGGCGCTGCAACCCGGCGAGCGAACCCGTTCGCCGGTCCACAGAAAATAATCCCTCTGGATGAGGCGGCGGCTTTCCTTGTCCCTAACCCCCCTGGGTCCTAGCCTCGCGATCAGAGACGGTCTCGCTCGGCGCGCGGGCCCGCGTTCGCGACAAGAGTGAGGGAAACACATGACCACGCTTCAGGCTTCGGCGCAGAAGCAGCTCCGCCAGATGATCGAGAGCATCGAGCGCCTCGAGGAGGAGAAG
>JBFXEP010000472.1:0-2823 GCA_050179995.1 Hyphomicrobium sp. | reverse complement strand
AGCTCGGCTCCGAGGAGGAGACCGCCAACGTCCGCCACAACGGCAAGGACGCGGTCTATCTCTCCGTCTGGCCGCTGCCCGGCACCAACGAGATCGCGGTTGCCTATGCGCTGCGCGCCGAGCTCGAGCGCATCCGCCCCGACCTGCCGCCCGGCACCGAGATCGGCCTCGCCTACGACGGCACGGTCTACATGGAGAACTCGCTGAAGGAGATCGCCAAGACCTTCAGCGAGACGGTGATGATCGTCGGCGTGATCGTGTTCCTGTTCCTGGGCTCGTGGCGCAGCGCCCTGGTGCCGCTCGTCACCATCCCGATCTCGCTCATCGGCGCCGCGGCCGCCATGATGGCCATGGGCTTCTCGCTGAACCTGCTGACGCTGCTCGCCATCGTCCTGTCGGTCGGCATCGTCGTCGACGACGCCATCGTCGTGGTCGAGAACGTGACGCGCCACATGCAGCACGGCGTACCGCGCTTCAAGGCCGCGCTGATGAGCACGCGCCAGCTCTTCTCGCCCATCGTCGCCATGACCGTCACGCTGGCCGCCGTCTACGCGCCGATCGGCTTCCTCGACGGCCTCACCGGCGTCTTGTTCAAGGAGTTCGCCTTCACGCTCGCCATCGCCGTCATCTGCTCGGGCTTCGTCGCCATCACCCTCTCACCGGTGATGAGCGCCTATGCGGCGACCGAGGGCGGCCACGAGGGTCCCTACGCGCGCTTCGTCAACCGCACGCTCGATCGCCTGTCGGAGATCTACGGGCGCTGCCTCGATGTCATCCTGCACCTGCGCGCGCAGGTCGTCGCTTTCGGGCTGTTCGTGTGCCTGCTCGCCGTGCCCTTGTACATGTTCTCCGCCAAGGAGCTGGCCCCGGTCGAGGACGAAGGCTTCATCCTGCTCATCGTCAACTCGGCGCCCGATGCCTCCCTCGCCTACACCGCCGGGCACATGGACAAGGTGCACAAGATCGGCATGACGCTGCCCGAGTACGAGGCCATGTTCGAGATCGTGTTCCCCTCGAACGGCTTCGGCGGCTACCTCCTGAAGAACTGGCACGATCGAGAGCGGGAGGCGAGCCAGATCCAGCCCGAGGTGTTCGGCGCCGTCTCCAAGATCAAGGAGCTGCAGATCTTCCCCGTGCTGCCGCCGGCGCTTCCCGGCGCCGGCAACTACGACGTCGAGCTCGTGCTCAAGGGCCCCGGCACGCCCGAGGAGATGGCGGGCTATGCCGCGAGCCTGGTGCAGGCGGCCTTCGCCAGCGGCCAGTTCATGTTCGCCGACACCGACCTCAAGATCGACCTGCCGCAGGTCATGGTCACCGTGCATCGCGAGCGCGTCGCCGACCTCGGCCTCGACCTCGCCGACGTCGGCCGCCAGCTCGGCATCCTGATCTCCGGCAACTACGTCAACCGCTTCACCCGCGAGGGCCGCGCCTACAAGGTCATCCCGCAGGTCAATCTCGACGAGCGCGCCGTCGCCGCGCGCCTCCTCGACTACAAGATCCGCACCCGCGACGGCAAGCAGGTGCCCGTCTCCGCCATCGCCAGCCTGGAGACGAAAACCGCGCCCCGCACGCTGGCCCGCTTCCAGCAGGCCGACAGCTTCCGCGTCTACGGCGGCGTCGTGCCGGGCGTCACCAAGGCCGCCGCGCTGACCACCCTCGAGGAGGCGGCCAAGAGCATCCTGCCCGCCGACTACACCATCGACTACGCCGGCGAGTCGCGCCAGATCCGCCAGGAGGGCACCACGCTCGCCGGCACCTTGGGCTTCGCCATCCTGCTGATCTACCTCGTGCTGGTCGCCCAGTTCGGGAGCTTCCGCGATCCGCTCGTCGTGCTCCTGGGCTCCGTCCCGCTCGCGCTGACGGCGGCGCTCGTCTTCACCTTCCTGGGCTTCACCACCATCAACATCTACAGCCAGATCGGCCTCATCACGCTGGTCGGCCTCATCGCCAAGAACGGCATCCTGATCGTCGCCTTCGCCAACGAGTTGCAGCGGCAGGGTCTCGACAAGCTCGCCGCCATCCGCGAAGCCGCCAAGACGCGGCTCCGCCCCATCCTCATGACCACCGCCGCCACCGTGTTCGGCCACCTGCCCTTGGTCTTCGTCACCGGCGCCGGCGCCGAGGCCCGCAACAGCATCGGCATCATGCTGGTGAGCGGCATGGCCATTGGCACCTTGTTTACCCTGTTCATCCTCCCCATCGTTTATCTTGTCATCGCCGCCGAGCACCGGCCCGGCGAGAACGAGGTAGAAGAGGACGAGGCACCGGTGCCCTCCGCCCCCGCCCGCGAGGCTGTCGCCTGAGCGCGCGGCCCTTTGCCGGCTTACCGATCTGTAATACCCTCGTAAACGGGCGATGAGGTCGTGAGCCTATATTCCGTTGCATGGAATCGAGCGCTTCAACGAGGACACAGGCCATGCGGGTGCTTCTGATCGAGGATGACCCCGATACCGCCGCGTATGTCGTCAAGGGCCTCGAGGAAGAAGGCCATACCATCGACCACATGAGCGATGGGCGCGACGGCATGGCGCAAGCCATGGGCGACGACTACGACGTCCTGATCGTCGACCGCATGCTGCCCGGCATCGAAGGGCTCGCCATCGTCAAGACGCTGCGCGCGGCCGGCCGCAAGGTGCCGATCCTGTTCCTGACCGCCCTCGGCGGCGTCGACGACCGCGTCGACGGCCTCGATGCTGGCGGCGACGACTACCTCGTGAAGCCGTTCTCCTTCTCCGAGCTGCATGCCCGCCTCAACGCGCTCGCGCGCCGCCCGCATTTGAAGGGCGAGGAGACCCGCCTCAGGGTCGGCGATCTCTCCCTCGA
>JBFXEP010000471.1:0-2826 GCA_050179995.1 Hyphomicrobium sp. | reverse complement strand
CGAATTGGGTGAAGAGAGCGAGCGCCAGCGAGGCGGTGCCGAGACGCAGCACCATGTCCTTCGCCCGGGCGCCATGGGACGAACCTTTAAGCACCGTAGTACCCCCTGAAGCGTTGTGGGAAACCGTCTCTGGGGTCACTCTAAAGTGCCCTCTGCAACGGTTAATGTGTGGAACATGACGAGTGAGACTTCAATAGGTTACCCCGCATGAGTTATCGAATTCTCTCCACTTGTTCCGATTTTTGCGGATTGGCTCGGCTCGCATCGGCAACATGGTGTTGCCGAGCGGGGCCGAGCGTCGCGCGGTGAGAGCCGGCGAGCTCCATTTGGGTATGTGGCGAGGAAGTGTGACCGGCCTTGGGCCGCTGCCCTGCGCCAGAGTCCCTAGGGGTTCGCCAAGACGCGTTTAGACGCGCTGCGCCGCTGAAGCGCGGGCCCTCACGGGCGCCACGGCTTGTGCTCCTCCATCTGAGCCTCGGCCTCGGCCGCATGCGCGCGCCCGATCTCGCGCGTGAGCGCATAGAGCGCGTCCTTCACACCGGCGCCTGACACGGCCGAGAGCGCGAGCGGCTTCTTGCGCGCCACCTTCTGCAACTCGGCGAGACGCTGGGCGAGCGTCTCGGCATCGAGCGCATCGATCTTCGACAGCGCCACGATCTCCTTCTTCTTGGCGAGATCGCCGCCGTAGGCCTTGAGCTCGCGCCGCACCGTGCGATAGGCGCCGGCCACATCCTCTTGCGTGCCGTCCACGAGGTGCAACAGCACCTCCGTGCGCTCGACGTGCCCGAGGAAGCGCGTGCCGAGCCCCGCGCCCTCGTGCGCGCCTTCGATGAGCCCCGGAATGTCGGCGAGCACGAAGTCGCGCTCGCCCGCGCGCACCACGCCGAGGTTGGGATGCAGTGTCGTGAAGGGATAGTCGGCGATCTTGGGCTTGGCGGCCGACACCGCGGCGAGGAATGTCGACTTGCCGGCGTTCGGCAGCCCCACGAGCCCCGCATCGGCGATGAGCTTGAGCCGAAGCCAGATCGTGAGCTCCTCGCCCGCAAGGCCAGGGTTGGCGTGGCGCGGCGCCTGATTGGTCGCGCTCTTGAAGTGCGCGTTGCCGAACCCGCCGTTGCCGCCGTGCGCGACCACGAAACGCTGGCCCACGTCGGTCAGCTCGGCGAGCACCGTCTCCTGGTCCTCCGCCAGCACCACCGTCCCGGGCGGCACCTTGACGATGCAGTCGCGGCCGTTGGCGCCGGCGCGGTTGCGGCCCATGCCGTTGATGCCGCGTTCCGCCTTGAAGTGCTGCTGGTAGCGGTAGTCGATCAGCGTGTTGAGGTTGTCGACGCAGAGGATGACCACGTCGCCGCCGTTGCCACCGTCGCCGCCGTCCGGCCCGCCGAATTCGATGAACTTCTCGCGCCGGAACC
Organism: Hyphomicrobium sp.; assembly: GCA_050179995.1. Lineage (GTDB taxonomy): Bacteria > Pseudomonadota > Alphaproteobacteria > Rhizobiales > Hyphomicrobiaceae > Hyphomicrobium_C. The sequence continues at coordinate 1,411 of JBFXEP010000471.1, read as the reverse complement.
CGACGCATCCGTCGCCCCCGTCGCCGGCCTTGATGTAGATCTTGGCGAGGTCGAGGAACTTCATCCCGTGAGCCTCCACAGCATGGCGGTCATGGGCCGCTCCAGCACGTAGGACTGCGCCGGAAACTCCGCCTTGCGCGCGTCGCACCAGGCGTACGAGCTGCCGCTTCGCTTGAAGCCGAGCTTGTGGATGATGCGCTCCGACGCGGCGTTCTCGTCGAAGTGGCAGCAGGTGAGGCGCTGGAAGCCCGCCGTCGTGAAGCAGTGGCGGACCAGCGCGCGTGCCGCCTCGCTCGCAAACCCGTGCCCCCACCAGGGCTTGCCGATCCAGTAGCCGATCTCGGCCGAGCGATCATCGTTCGGCACATAGCCGACGGCGCCGATGAGGGTGCCGTCGAGCGTCACCGCGCGCACGAACTCACCCTCGGCGAGCGTCTGCATCCACAGGCGCGCCTCGGCCTCCGAGTAGGGATAGGGGATGCGCGCCGTCATGCACGCCACGTCCCAGTCGCCTGCGAGCAGCGCGATCGTCGGCACGTCGCTGTCCTCGAGCGCGCGCAGCACGAGCCGTCTGGTCTTGATCGGCTTCGCCATGGGCATCCTGGGATATTGAGCCGTCGGCATGAGGTGACCGCAGGGAGCAATGAAAGAAAAGGGGGGATGGCGCCCATCCCCCCTTCTGAGAATGATGAAGCGGAAGAAACCTTACTCCGCCGCCGTGACCTTCTCGGGGCGCACGGAGATGTAGACGCGCCCGTTGCGCTTGGTCTCGAACTCGACCGTGCCCTCGAGGATGGCGAAGATGGTGTGGTCGGTGCCGATGCCGACGCCCGTGCCCGGATGCCACTGTGTGCCGCGCTGGCGGCAGAGGATGTTGCCGGGGATGACGCGCTCGCCGCCGTAGCGCTTGATGCCGAGGCGCTTCGAATGTGAATCGCGGCCGTTCTTCGTCGAGCCGCCTGCTTTCTTTTGTGCCATGACGTAGAGGTCCTTCTGATCGGAGCAGCGGTTGACGCGCTCGCGTGTGACTTAGGCGCTGATGCCGGTGATGCGGATCGTCGAGAGATCCTGGCGGTGGCCGCGCTTGCGGCGCGAGTTCTTGCGCCGGCGCTTCTTGAAGGCGATGAGCTTCGGCCCGCGCGTCTGCTCGACGAGCTCGGCCGTGACCTTGGCGCCGGACGGGAGCGACTTCCCGACCTTGACGTCCTCGCCGCTGCCGACCAGCAGCACCTCGGTGAATTCGATTTTTGCTCCGGCCTCGACGTCGAGCTTCTCGACGGTCAAGACGTCATCCTTGGCGACGCGATACTGCTTGCCGCCTGTCTTGATGACAGCGTACATGGGCTTGCCTCTTTCCGCGCGTTTCGCGCTCTGGGTCTCGTCCGCGCCCTGTGGCGCCGCGAAATTAATC
>JBFXEP010000470.1:0-2844 GCA_050179995.1 Hyphomicrobium sp. | reverse complement strand
GATCTCGACGAAGTCGGCCACGCTCGAGCCACGACGGCCGGGCGTAGTCGGCTTGTACTTGCGGATACCCATCGGGTTTCTCTTCCTCGTCGGTTACGTCGGGTGCCCGGTCAGGAGACCGGACCGCCGAAGATGTCGATGCGGTCGCCGTCAGCGAGGCTCACGATCGCGCGCTTGGTGTCGGCACGCTTGCCGAACCCGGTGCGCGTGCGCGTGCGCTTGCCCTGGCGGTTGATCGTGTTCACGCCGGTCACCTTGACGCCGAAGACCTGCTCGACCGCGATCTTGATCTGGGTCTTGTTGGCGTCGGGCGACACGATGAACGTGTACTTGTTCTCGTCGAGGAGGCCGTAGCTCTTCTCGGAGATGACGGGCGCGAGCAGGATGTCGCGCGGGTCGCTGATGCGGCTCACTGCGAAGCCTCCTCGTTCGCCTCGGACTCGGTCGCGACGGCCTTGGCACCCTTGCCGGTCGTGGGACCGGCGAGGAACGCCTCGAGGGCGCCCTGGGTGAAGATGACGTCGTCGCTGACGAGCACGTCGTAGGTGTTGAGCTGGTCGTGCACGAGCAGGTGGACGCTCGGCACGTTGCGCAGCGAGAGCCACGAGACGTCGTCGTCGCGCTCGAGCACCACGAGCAGGTTGCGGCGGTCGCTGATCGCGGCCAGGGCCTGCACGGCGGCCTTGGTCGACGGGGTTTCGCCCTCGACGATGCCCGTGACGACGTGGACGCGGCCGTTGCGGGCGCGGTCCGACAGCGCACCGCGGAGCGCGGCGGCCTTCATCTTCTTGGGCGTGCGCTGGGCGTAGTCGCGCGGCGTCGGGCCGTGGACCACGCCACCGCCGGTGAACTGCGGTGCGCGGGTCGAGCCCTGGCGGGCGCGGCCGGTGCCCTTCTGCTTGTACGGCTTGCGACCACCACCGCGGACCTCGCCGCGGCTCTTGGTGTCGTGCGTGCCCTGGCGGGCGGCAGCGAGCTGCGCGACGACGACCTGGTGGATCAGCGGCACGTTGACGGCGACGCCGAAGACCTCAGCGGGGAGGTCAGCGGTGCCCGCGGCCTTGCCGGCCGGCGTCTTGATCTCGACCGAGGTGACCTCGGGGAGGGTGTCGAGCTTGGCCATGAGGTCAGGCTCCCTTCGCGGCGGTGCGGACGAGCACGAGGCCGCCCTTGGGACCGGGGACGGCGCCCTTGATGAGGAGCAGGCCGTTCTCGGCGTCCACCGCGTGGATCGTGAGGTTCTGGGTGGTCTGGCGCGCGACGCCCATGCGACCCGCCATGCGCATGCCCTTGAAGACACGGCCCGGGGTCGCGCAGCCGCCGATGGAGCCCGGCTTGCGGTGGTTGCGGTGCGCACCGTGCGAGGCCGAGACGCCGGCGAAGCCGTGACGCTTCATGACACCGGCGTAGCCCTTGCCCTTGGTGGTGCCCACGACGTCGATGGTCTGGCCGGCCTCGAACGTGTCGACAGCGAGCTCCTGGCCGACGGCGTACTCGGACGCGTCGTCGGTGCGCAGCTCGACCAGGTGGCGACGCGGCGTGACGCCCGCCTTGGCGAAGTGGCCGGAGGCCGGCTTGTTCACCTTGCGCGGGTCGATCGCGCCGAACGCGATCTGGACGGAGCTGTAGCCGTCCTGCTCGGGGGTCTTGACCTGCGTGACGACACAGGGCCCGGCCTTGACCACGGTCACGGGGACGACGCGGTTGTTCTCGTCCCAGACCTGGGTCATGCCGAGCTTCTCGCCCAGCAGCCCCTTCATCTGCTTGCTCATGGTGGCTACGTTCCTCAGAGCTTGATCTCGATGTCGACACCGGCCGGGAGGTCGAGTCGCATGAGCGAGTCGACGGTCTTCGGCGTGGGGTCGAGGATGTCGATGAGGCGCTTGTGGGTGCGCATCTCGAAGTGCTCGCGGCTGTCCTTGTACTTGTGCGGCGAGCGGATGACGCAGTAGACGTTCTTCTCCGTCGGCAGCGGCACCGGGCCCGCAACCTGCGCACCAGTACGCGTCACCGTCTCGACGATCTTGCGCGCCGAGGAGTCGATGACCTCGTGGTCGTAGGCCTTGAGCCGGATGCGGATCTTCTGTCCCGCCATGATGGCTTCGGTGTCCTTCTCTTTCGTGTGCCGCTGGGAGGGGGCGCCCCGGTGGGGGCGGTCCCGGTGGGACGCGGTCGGGCCGTCGCGCTAGCGCTCGGGCCCGACCGCGGTCGCCGAGGTACTACTTGATGATCTTGGTGACGCGACCCGCACCGACGGTGCGGCCACCCTCACGGATGGCGAAACGGAGACCGTCCTCCATCGCGATCGGCTGGATGAGGTCGACCTTCATCTCGGTGTTGTCGCCGGGCATGACCATCTCGGTGCCGTCGGGCAGCGTGACGACGCCGGTGACGTCGGTCGTCCGGAAGTAGAACTGCGGACGGTAGTTGTTGAAGAACGGCGTGTGGCGGCCTCCCTCGTCCTTGCTGAGGATGTACACGTTGGCGTCGAACTCCGTGTGCGGGGTGACCGAGCCCGGCTTGCACAGGACCTGGCCACGCTCGACGTCGTCGCGCTTGGTGCCACGAAGGAGGAGGCCCACGTTCTCGCCGGCCTGGCCCTCGTCGAGCAGCTTGCGGAACATCTCGACGCCGGTGACGGTGGTCTTCGAGGTGGTCGGGCGGATGCCGACGATCTCGATCTCCTCGTTCACCTTGATGATGCCGCGCTCGATACGACCGGTGACGACGGTGCCGCGACCGGTGATCGTGAAGACGTCCTCGACGGGCATGAGGAACGGCTTCTCGGTCTCACGGGCCGGGGTCGGGATGTACTCGTCGACGGCCTTCATGAGCTCGAGGATC
>JBFXEP010000469.1:0-2844 GCA_050179995.1 Hyphomicrobium sp. | reverse complement strand
CCGCTCCTGCACGAAATCGCGGCCGGCAGCATGGACGTCGAGCGCCATGAGGTCGAGTTCCAGGCGCACGGCCATTGGCACGGCTTCAAGTTTCGCTACGGGCAGATGATCGGCCTCGACAGGGCGAAGAAGCTCGTGCACCTCGCGCGCACGCTCGACGAGGACGGGCGCGAGGTGACGCCGGACCGCTGGCTGCCCTACGACACGCTCATCATCGCCGTCGGCAGCGTATCGAACGATTTCGGCGTGCCGGGCGTCAAGGACCACGCGCTGATGCTCGATACGCCGGAGCAGGCCGAACGCTTCAACCGCCGCCTCATCAACGCATGCGTGCGCGCCAACACGCAGCCCGGACCGATCCGGCCCGAGCAGCTGCATGTCGCCATCATCGGCGCCGGCGCGACCGGCACGGAGCTCTCCGCCGAGCTGCACGGCACGGCGCGCGGCGTGGTCGCCTTCGGCCTCGACAAGATCGATCCCGAGAAGGACATCAAGATCACGCTGATCGAGGCGGCCGATCGCATCCTGCCGGCTCTGCCGCCGCGCATCTCCGAGGCGACGACCGACATCTTGAAGAAGCTGCAGGTCGACGTCCGCACGGGCGCGCGCGTGATCGAGGTCACCGGCGGCGGCGTCCGCCTCGCGGGCGGCGATTTCATCAGCTCGGAACTCGTGGTGTGGGCGGCGGGCGTCAAGGGCCCCGACGTGCTGGCGCATCTCGACGGGCTCGAGGTCAGCCCGTCCAACCAGCTCGTGGTCAAGCCGACGCTGGAGACCACGCGCGACGCTAACATCTTCGCGTTCGGCGACTGCGCCTATCTCGTGCCGTCGGGTGAAACGCTGCCGGTGCCTCCGCGCGCGCAGGCGGCGCATCAGGAGGCCTCGCACCTCGTCCGCCAGATCGAGGCGCGGCTCGCAGGACAGCCGCTGAAGCCGTTCCGCTATCGCGACTTCGGATCGTTGGTGTCGCTCGGCCACTACTCGACGGTCGGTAGCCTGATGGGCTTCGTGACCGGGCGCAAGATGATCATCGAGGGCTTCATCGCCAAGCTGATGTACCGCTCGCTCTACAAGATGCACGAGACGGCGCTGCACGGGTACTGGAAGGTGGCGCTCGACACGATCTCGCGACTCTTGACGCGGCGGACGGAGCCGCATGTGAAGTTGCATTGAGGTAGCGGGCAACTGGAAGCAGGCAGCAGGCAACGGGGACAGCGCCGGTGACGCGAGAGGTCAATGTGAGCGGCGGATGCCTTTGCGGGGCCGTACGCTTCAAGGTGTCGGGGACTCCGATCCGCATGGCGCAGTGCCATTGCCTCGACTGCCAGCGCGCGTCGGGCACGGGGCACATGTCGAACGCCATCTTCAATGCGGCCGATGTCGAGATCAGCGGCGCGACGGCGAGCTACGCCAGCACCAGCGACAGCGGCAACGTGCTCACGCGCCACTTCTGCCCGACGTGCGGCGGACGCGTGTTTCTCACCAGCAAGGCGCGGCCGGGCAAGATCGTGATGGCGGTCGGCGCTTTCGACGACATGAGCTGGTTCGAGCCTGAGATCGTCCTGTTCACGAAGCGGCGGCCGCACTGGGACATCACGACCGAGGATGTGCCCAACTTCGAAGCCGGCCCGCCGCCGCCGAAGCCCAAGGCCTAGGCTGTGAACTCATTATTGGATGGGCATTGACGCGAGGATTTTCGTGCTGCCGGCAGGAGCCGGGCCGCAGCAAACCTCCATGGTTTGCAAGCTTTCGCGTCATGCTGGAAGCATGCCTCCGGCATGACCCGGCGGTGCGAAAAGACCGCGCCCCTCCGGGGTGAGCCGGGACAAGCCAATGGCGGCGTCAAACCGCTTGCCCGATGCGAAGGCATCGGGCTGCGCGATCTTCCTGGCCCTTGGCTTGTCTCGGCTCATCAATGCTCCATCGAATAATGAGTTCACAGCCTAGGGCCGCTTCCGACTGAATATGGCAAGTCCCTCATCCGCCCCTTTCGGGGCACCTTCTCCCGTCCCGGGAGAAGGAAGAGCTTCACTTCTAGCCGGCAATGCATCGAATTTTAGGGAACGGCTCAACTCGGGATTGAGGCGGATTTGCTAGGGTTGCTGCTTCGCGGGGTCCTTGCGGGACCGGAGGCAGCGAGCATGTGCGAGCTCAGTGTGATCTTCACTTTCGTCATGGCGCACATCGTCACCTGGGCGGTGCTCGGCGCCAGCTGGCGCGCGGCAGGACGCGCTCCGTTCGTCGTGTTCGTGCCGGCGGTGGCGCTGGTGCTGCTCAACGCCGTGATCACCGATTCCTACACCGCGCTCGGCTGGCAGCTCATCACGCTCGTCTCGTGGGAGATCGGATACTTCTTCCTGTACGTCTGTCTCAGGATCGCCATCCCGGCCGGTCCGCCATCTCAGGCCTTGCCGCGCAAGTAGCCGATGCGCCCGTCGCTCACCTCGCGCAGGCGCTCGAGGTGGCTCAACATCTCGCGCGGGTGCAGCGGAAAGCCGGTCATGCGCACGTGGTCGTCGTCGAGGGCGGTGAGCGCCGGCATGACCTCCTCGGCTGACTTGTGCAGCATGGCGATGGTGGCGATGCAGGAGCGGCTCATGTTGCGCGGCACCTTGGGCACGACCGCCGACAGCAGATCCTTGGCGCCCGCGGAGAAGTAGCTCGACAAGCGGCCGAACACGGCCACGAGCTTGACGAGGAAGGTCTCCTCGAAGTGGTAGCCGCGCTTCTCCATCCACTCGAAGAACTTGGTCATGATCATGTCCTGGCGACGGAGGGACGGCGTCACCCGGTAGTCCTGCCATTCGGCGACGAGGTCGAAGCGCGGATCGAGGTCGATGTCGC
>JBFXEP010000468.1:0-2845 GCA_050179995.1 Hyphomicrobium sp. | reverse complement strand
GCTCTTCGAAGAGCTGCGGCACGTATTTTCGCGCGACCAGGTCTTCATGGACGTGACGGATATCGAGCCGGGCCTCGACTTCAAGACCGTGCTCAAGGCCAAGGTGGAATCCTGCGATGTGCTGATCGCCGTCATCGGCAAGGGCTGGCTGGACGAGATCGACCGGCTGGCTAAAGAGGACGATCTCTGCCGGTTCGAGATCGAGACGGCTCTCAAGCGCGGCATCCGCGTGGTGCCGGTCCTGGTCGACGGCGCGAAGATGATGGACAAGGGTGCGCTGCCGCCGTCGCTGCAGCCGTTCAGCACCAAGCAAGCGATCCGACTCTCCTCGGACTCTTTCGAGAACGACGCGGCGAGCCTGATCGCGGTGCTCAAGAAGGACGTCAAGCCGCGGCGGACGGGATGGTTCGGGTGGGGGTCTGCCCAGCGGGCAAAGCCGAAGGCGAACCCGTCGCCCGCAAAGTTTCAAGCAGGCCCGAAGCCCCCCGAGGCCGCGCCTCAAGGCCCTCCCGAAACCGGAAGCTGGCTGCTGCTGCTCCCGGCGGCTCTGGCGGCCTCCTCCGTGTGGTTGGTCTACCGCGTGTCGGAGTTCTTCCTGCAGCAGGGCGGGACCTGGAGCGGCGCATATACCATGGGTCTCCAGGGGAGCATCGACGGCGTTGTCGCCGGGGTCGTGGGGATCTTTGTGCTGGCCTGGCTGCTCGCGCGGCTCGCGCCGAAGCAAAGCGGCGTGTTCCATGCGCTGTGCTGGCTCGCCTGGATCGTCCCCATGTCCTGGGCCTTCGGGGAGGTCGCTTTCGCCACCGGCATTTTCTTGCCGGACAACAGCATGATAGGGATCGCTCTCGGATACTTCGCGGCTTCGGTCGTGGCGGCGGTTTCGGCGCTGATCCGCATGCGCCGCCGCAGGGGGAGGCTCAGCGCGACCGAAGCGGGTATCACCGCGATGGGGGTGGGCACCGGCGCCGCATTCACCCTCTCGTACTGGCTGGGACCTACTCTCACGGGCGTGTTCGGAAGCGCCGCGAGTGGGACCTCGGGAATGATCGTGGGCTGGTTCGCAGGGAGCCTGCTGGCCCTGATGCTCGTCGGATTGGCCGCGCGGCGCTGGGGCGCGCCTTTCAGCGCGGGCGCGCTGCTTTTGTATTGGGCCGTCATGACGGGGCAGGTCCTTGCGTTTTCGTGGTGGTGGTACGCATCCTGGCCCAGCGACGTGCAGCAGGCTATTGGTGCGAGCCTCGCGATCTCGGCGGCTGTCAGCGTGGTTCTCCTGCTCGGCCGTGCTAGGTCTGTGCAGACCCAGGCCTAACTCCCGCTCGCGGATTTTCCAAGCATGCAACGCTCGATCTACATCCGCCCACTCGGCATCTATGCAGCGCGGGGCGGCGCGGGGCCGGCAGGGGAGCTGCAGGAGATCTGGAGCGGGCTGCCGCTCGCCGGCGGGCCGCTGGCTTTCACGGCGCTCGAGATCATGGAGCGGGCGCCGGGACGTACGCTCAAGCGCACGATCGGTCTCGGCGACTTCATGGAACGCGACTGGGGCCGGCACACGCTCTCGGCGGCCGACCTGTTCGAGGAGATCCGTGCGCCGCGCGCGCGCCTGGCCGGGCTGTCGCTCGACCGGCCGCGCATCATGGGCATCGTCAACGTGACGCCGGACAGCTTCTCGGACGGCGGGCTGCATGATCGCGCGGAGGTGGCGGTCGCGCACGGGCTCAAGCTCGCCGAGGAGGGGGCCGACATCCTCGACATCGGGGGGGAGTCAACGCGGCCCGGCTCGGATACCGTCGCGGTCGAGGATGAGCTCAGGCGCGTCATTCCCGTCATCGAGGGGCTGCGTGCCAAGACGGACAAGCTGATCTCGATCGACACGCGCAAATCCGAAGTCATGCGGAGCGCGGCGCAAGCGGGGGCGGACATCCTGAACGACGTCTCGGCGCTGACGCACGATCCGCGATCGCTCGAGGTGGCGGCCGAAAGCGGGCTGCCGGTGATCCTCATGCACGCGCAGGGCGATCCCAAGACGATGAACGACAACCCGCAGTACAGCGACGTGGTGCTCGACGTGTTCGACTTCCTCGAGAGCCGCATTCGGGCCTGCGTCGAGGCCGGAATCCCGAAAGCGCGCCTCGTCGCCGATCCCGGTATCGGCTTCGGCAAGCACCTTCATCACAACGTGGCCGTGCTCAACGCCACGAGCCTCTACCACGGGCTCGGCGTGCCGGTCCTGCTCGGGGCCTCCCGCAAGAAGCTGATCGGCCAGCTCTGCAACGTGGAGGACCCGCGCGCGCGGGTGCCGGGCTCGATTGCCGCAGCGCTGCATTCCATTGCCCAGGGGGTGCAGATCGTGCGCGTGCACGACGTCGCGGAGACGCGCCAGGCGATCGCCGTCTGGGAGGCCGCCGCGGCGGGCTCGGAGGCTGTCGCCGGGTAGCGGGCAGGCGGGATTTGGCCGGGAGTGAGGGCAATTGTGCCCTGGTTTTAACGGTTTTGTCTCATAATCCGTGTTAGCTTCCTGGCCTTGCCGCCGCCGGGCGGGATAGCGCCAAGACGCGCCTTGGCGGGCGGGGGTTAACGGCCGTAAAATCCCCGAAGGCTGTTGTTCTCAGCGAGGGACAGATGACACGCCGCTATTTCGGCACGGATGGCATCCGCGGCCTTGCCAACAAGCACCCGATGACGTCCGAGGTCGCGCTCAAGGTGGGCATGGCGGCCGGGAAGCTGTTCCAGAACGGCAAGCACCGTCATCGTGTCGTCATCGGCAAGGATACGCGCCTCTCGGGCTACATGCTGGAGGCGGCGCTGATGAGCGGCTTCACGTCGGTCGGCATGGACGTGTTCCTGC
>JBFXEP010000467.1:0-2846 GCA_050179995.1 Hyphomicrobium sp. | reverse complement strand
GGTGCTGGTCCAGCTCCTGGTCACGGGGCCGATCATGTCGCGGCTCGGCATCGGAGTTGCGGCCTCCGTCCTACCGGCGCTCACCATCGCCGGCCTCGGCATCTACGCCGCCTGGCCGGAGCTGCACGTCGTCGCCGCCATCATGGTCGCCGAGCGCGTCGCCGCGTTCGCCCTCTCGAACCCGGCGACCAAGGTGCTGTACACCGCCGTCGACAGCGACGAGCGCTACAAGGCGCAGAGCTTCATCGATACCGTCGTCTATCGTGGCGGCGATGCGCTCTCGGGCGCCGTCTTTAACGGTCTCACCAAATCGATGGGCTGGCCGCTCGCGCTCGTGGCAACCGCCTCGATTCCCATTGCAGCGCTCTGGCTCGCCATTTCCGCGCGCTTCGACAAGGCCCTAGAGCAGCGCCTCGCCGAAACCGCTCCCCGCGAGGGTCTCCAGAAAAGTCATGGCCGCCTCGTCGGGCAGCCATGACGTCGTTGGAAGCTTACACGAGCGCAAGCAGTTAAGCTGCCAGCCCAAGCCGATCCGCGGCGTTCTTGATGTCCCGCGTCTTCGCCCGGGCGAGGATGGCGCGATAGACCCGCTCGGCGTGCCGGTCGCGCCCCGCGACCACCCGCGCCATGAGCCCGATGACGAGCACCCGCGCCGAGATGCCGAGCCGCTTGGCCGCGCGCTTCACGACACCGACGAGGGCCGCCGCGTCGATGGCGTCCGCGATGTCATGCGGGAGCCCGATCAGGTTCCCCTCGACCAGACGCTGGCCCTCGGTGCGCCAATCGATGCGGCGCGGCAGCTCGGTCAGGCGCGGCGCCTGTGACGCCTCGCTCGAGGGCGCCTCAGCCTCCTCGATTGAAGGAGGTGGATCGCGATCCGCGGACTTCCGCACCTCTACGCTTTTAGACCTTCCGAAACTGAAGATGCTGCGGGATCGGGCGACGAGGCCCGACGCAGCAGCGGGCGACGCCTCCGCATGCCGCCGCGGCGCGGCCTCCGCCGGGTCCATCGATCGAGTATACGTCCGGCTGTGGCTGCGCCTCTCGGCCGGCTCGTACTCCATGCACGCGACCATTCCCGCCCGTGGCACGTACGTCGCCGGACTGGGCAGCGCCACCTTGCGCATGGCGGGAAGCCCGGCCTGTGCCGCGCCTTCCTCGTCGACCAGAATGAGGCTCGTGAGGTGCGTGACAAGACCTTCGGACACCGCGAGACGCGCGGCGTCCGCCGTCGGGAGACCGGGAAGACGCAGGTTGGCGACGAGCGCGCTCGCCGCGCGCGCCCCCTCCGCATCCTCCTCGCCGCTACCCGGATGGCCCGCCGCGCGTGTTGCCACGATCTCCATGCCGCCCCGGCGCGCCCACGCCAGCCGCGCTGCATCCCTCGCTTCGGTCGTATCCTGCGTGAACGAGCGCAACGCCGCGATGATGCTCCTGAGCGACTCCTCCACGTTGGCGCCGTCCGTCACGAAGATCTCGCCGCCCGTCAGCGCCGCCAGATGCCCGACGTTGGCCTCGAGGCTGTCCTCGCCGATCAGCACCACCGAGAAGCGCACGCCGCGACCGGCAAGGCTCTGCACGTCGAGCGCATGGCTCATGCCGTCGGTGATGAGCACGACGTCGCGCACGTTGCGATGCGCGAGCAGCGTCTCGATGGCGCCGCCGATCTCCGTTCCCCCGCTCGGGCCTTCGAGCATCCGGACGAGGTCCGCGACTTGCTTGCCGTGTGCCGTCCCGAGGTCCTCGGCGTGGTCGTCGAACTGCCAGAGATTGATGCGGTCGGGCACCGTGAGGCTCTGTGCGACCTCGACAAGCCCCAGCATCACCGCCGCGTGCTTCGACACCCGTGCGCCGAGCGTGCACATCGACCCCATGGAGCCCGAGTGATCGATCAGGAACGCCACGTCGAGCGGCGCCTCCCCGCCGGCCATGGGCGCGATGCGGAGCGAGAACGGCTCGCCCGCGGCCGTGCGCCCGCACACCTCGCGCACCGTCCATCCAGCCACTTCGATGACGATCGGTCGGTCGAGCGGAACGCGCGTCCCGGCGACCAGCGGCTTGCCTCCGATCAGCGCCGACGCGCCCGCTTCGCACACGACGTCGAGTTGCGCAGCCGAAACAGGCCCGCCGTGCACCAGCTCGTCGCAATCGGCAAGCCCGGATTGGCCGTAGACGTCGCCGACGGTGGTCGGAATCCGGACGAGCGCGCGCCCGCCATGCCAAGCGAGCGTCAGCGCGAACCGCGCCGTCACCTCGATGTCCGTGCCGGGCGCCACATGCGCTACCGAGAGCATGTGCACGCCGCGAAGCAGCTCCTCGTGCAGCACGGCCGTCTTGCCGGCGTCGACCGCGTCCTCGTAGCTTTCGCGCGCCGCCGTCTTGTCCTTGGCGACGGCCTTCACCACGCGATCGTCGATGCGCGCCTCGAGCCCGTAGAGCACGGCGTGCACCGGCACCGGGAAGGTCAGCGCCGCCTCGATCGTTTGGGCTTCCTGGTTGCGGAACGTGCGCTTGACGGTGACGCGGGCGAGCCCGCCGGTGAAAACGATTTGGTAGGACGTGGCAATGAGGGGAATTGGAAAGCGGCCGTGAGCATGAGTGGAGCGGTCGATCAGTCGGCTAACGAGATCGTCGTGCAGCGTGCTGATGCTGGGCATCTGTCGGCTCCTGGAGAATGTCTCTCAACACCTTGCTGATCCGCTGAGCCAAGGCATCGACATCCATGGAGGTGCCGATCACGCTCGGATCGACATGGAGCACGATGCCGGGGGCCACCGGGAAAGGAGCCGACTGTCCACTCGCGAGGAGAACCCGGATGGCCTGAGGCGGAAGTCCCTGCTGCCTCA
>JBFXEP010000466.1:0-2849 GCA_050179995.1 Hyphomicrobium sp. | reverse complement strand
GTCGCCAACGCGAGCGAGCTCGACATCGCCTTCCTCACGGTGCACGGCCACGACCTCAAGACGCTGCGCGCCGCCGTGTCGGGCCGGGCGGGCAGCAAGGTGAAGCTGCTCGCGGTCACGGTCTTGACCAGCCTTTCCGCCGACGACCTACGCGAGCAGGGCTCGACGCTTTCGCCGGCCGACCTCGTGCTCCGCCGCGCGGAGATGGCGTTCGCGGCCGGGTTCGACGGCGTCATCGCGTCGGGCCAGGAGGCGGCGCGCATCCGCGCGGCAACAGGCCCGAACTTCCTGATCGTCACGCCGGGCATCCGGCTCACTGGCAGCGCCACCGACGACCAGGAGCGCGTCATGACGCCCGAGCACGCCATTCTCGCCGGCGCCGACCACATCGTCATCGGCCGTCCGATCACGCAGGCGGACGACCCGAAGGCGGCGGCCGAGACGTTCGTTCATCACATCCACGAAGCGCTCGTCAAAGCCGGCGCGGGCGCATCCGGTCCACATTGAGATCACGACAACACGCGGAAGGGGACGACCAATGGCCAAGGGTTATGTCATCGCGCACGCTACGGTGACAGACGCGGAGAAGTGGGCGCAGTATGTCGCCAAGTCCAAGATCGCGCTCGATAAGTTCGAAGGAAAGCCGATCGTGCGCGGCGGCAAGTGCCAAATCTTGGAAGGTCACGGCACGCAGCGGAACGTGGTGCTCGAATTCCCGTCCTACGAGCATGCGCTCGGCTATGCCACCAGCCCGGAATACGCCGAGGCGAAGGTGCTCAGGGCCGGAGCCGGGACCCTCGATATAACTGTAGTGGAAGGTGTTTAGATCATCATGGTCGCGTAAATCGTGTTGCGCGGCAGTCCATTTTCAGCATACGGTCAGGTGTTCGCGGGGCCGACCTATTTTTGTTTTGCGTGAGGTGGGCGATGTCAAAGCTGTTCTATTCGCTCGAAGATCACTTCGACGACCTTGCCGACGTGTGGCAGGGCTCGTTTGTTGGAAAGCTGAGCTGCGGTCTCAGGACCGTTTGCGCCTTAGCCGGCGACGTGATGCGCCCGCACGGCTAGTCCCGCTCCTTTCGCCTAAACCCTTCCGTCGCCGTCCCTTTTCGGGAGCTGCCGCCTTGCGGCAATCGTTCATCACCACATGCAATTGCGCGTGCACCCGCGGCCGTGCCTTCTTAGCATCCCGAGCGAGCTTCGAAGGTCCGACACGTCATGGCACATACGCCGACCAGCCATTCTCCCTCCGGTTTGACCAGGCCGCCCTGGCGCGCGTCGGTGCTCACGTTGTTTCCCGAGGCCTTTCCGGGGCCGCTCGGCGTTTCGCTTGCCGGGCAGGCGCTGGACGCAGGACTCTGGTCGCTCAAGCTCCTGCAGATCCGTGATTTCGGCATCGGGCGGCACCGCGCCGTCGACGACACCCCGGCGGGGGGCGGCGCGGGCATGGTCATGCGCGCCGACGTGCTGGCCTCCGCCATCGACGCCGCGCGACAGGACGATGCGGATCTGCCGCTCCTCTACATGTCGCCGCGCGGCAACCCTCTCACGCAGGAGCGCGCGCGCTCTCTCTCCGCGGGGCCGGGCGTGATGGTGCTGGCCGGCCGCTTCGAGGGCATCGACGAGCGTCTCATCGCCGGGCGCGGCCTCACGGTGGTGTCGATCGGCGACTACGTGCTGTCCGGCGGGGAGATCGCGGCCATGGTGCTGCTCGACGCTTGCGTGCGGCTCATCCCGGGCGTGCTCGGCGCTTCGGCCAGCCTCGTGCACGAGAGCTTCGAAGACGGGCTGCTCGAATATCCTCAGTATACGAAGCCCCGCGACTGGGAGGGCCGCCCGACGCCCGAGGTGCTGCTCTCGGGCGATCACGCCAAGATCGCCGCATGGCGGCGGTCCGAGGCGGTCCGCATCACGCGCGAGCGCCGGCCCGACCTCATCTCCTCGAAGGAAAATGGGTAGCAGCGGCGCTCAGCGCGGCCGGGTTGCGGCGATTTTCCGCGCGCGAAGCTTGGCAGGCCCGTTTCCCCCCTTTATCGAGGAGATGCAACCGGATGTGATCTCCTGTTGCTCCGATCTCTTGTCCTTTGACAAGGCCGATGATTCACGCTTCGGACTTTTCCCACGCTGCCGATTCACGCCGCGCCTGATAGATGGTGCGACGATCGGAGCGACGAGGGTCCGAAGCGATCATGGTCTGGCCCGGGAGGCCCGAACGACGATGGCGACTGATACAACGGTCATGGGGCTTGGCCAGGCGGTGGCCCTGCTCACGGCGAGCGTCGTCGCGGTGCCGCTCTTCCGCAAGCTCGGGCTCGGCTCGGTGCTGGGCTACCTCACGGTCGGCCTGGCGCTCGGCCCGTTCGGCGCCGGCCTCGTCAGCGATCCGGTGGCCGTCCTGCATGTGGCCGAGCTCGGGGTGGTGATGTTCCTGTTCATCATCGGACTCGAGATGCGGCCGGCCAAGCTCTGGGCGTTGCGCCAGGACATCTTCGGGCTCGGGTTGGCGCAGGTGGTGACGTGCGGAGCGCTGCTTTCCTGCGTCGGCGTGTTTCTCGGCGGGCTCACGTGGCCGGTCGCCATCATCGGCGCCATGGGCTTCGTGCTGTCGTCGACGGCCGTGATCATGAAAATGCTGGACGAGCGCGGCGAGACGGCGACACCGGGCGGGCAGCGCGCGGTCTCCATCCTCCTGCTCGAGGATCTCGCCATCGTGCCGCTGCTGGCGCTGGTTGCGCTGTTCGGTGCGTTCGACGACGGACAGGTCGGCAGCGCGCAGCAGATGTGGCTCAACGTCGGCACCGCGATCGGAGCGATCGTGGCCGTGGTCGTCGCGGGGCGGTGGCTGCTCA
>JBFXEP010000465.1:0-2854 GCA_050179995.1 Hyphomicrobium sp. | reverse complement strand
GCGAGGGGCGCGATCGACAGGAACAACGCCAGCGACGTGCCGATGGTTCTCGACAGAGTCTCGTTGATCGAGCGGTCGATCACGTCGCGCAGCGGCTCGCGCTTCGACTTGACCAGGTTCTCGCGCACGCGGTCGTAGACGACGACCTTGTCGTTGATCGAGAAGCCCATGATGGTCAGGATGGCGGCGATCGAGGTCAGGTTGAACTCGAACCCCGTCAAGGCCAGGAAGCCGACCGTCTTGGTGAGGTCGAGGAACATGGTCAGCACCGCGCCGACGGCGAACGGCCATTCGAAGCGGAAGGTGATGTAGGCGAACATGGCGATAGCCGCGAGGCCGAGCGCCCAGAGGCCGTCGCTCAGAAGCTCGGCGCCGACGGAGGGGCCCACGACCTCGACGCGGCGGATCTCGGCGCAGGGGGCGGCCTTCTCCACCTGCTGGCGCGCGTTGGCGATGGCTGCCTGCTGCGCCTCGGGTGTGCCCTGCGGGTGCTCGAAGCGCAGCAGCACGTCGTTGTCGGCGCCGAAGCGCTGCACCTGGACGGGGCCGAGGCCGGCGTTCATGAGCGCGCTCTGCAACACGGGCGCGTCGGCCGCGGCCGGCGTCTTGGCCTCGATCACCACGCCGCCCGCGAAGTCGATGCCCATCTTGAGGCCCGGGTGGAGGGCGAGGCCGACCGACGCAAGGCTGATCAAGGCGGACACGATCAGTCCCGAGTAGCGCGCGCGCATGAACGGGATCGCGGTGTGATCGGGGAAGAAGCGGAGCTTGGTGCCGATGGAGAGCGCCTTCGGCCGCGTGCGCTTCAGCCACCAGGCGGTGAGCATGCGCACGAGGACGATGGCCGTGAACATCGACACGATGATGCCGAGGCTGATGGTGACGGCGAAGCCGCGGATGGCGCCGACGCCGACGATGAAGAGAATCAACATCTTGATCAGCGTCGTGGCGTTGGCGTCGGTGATGGTCGTGTAGGCGCGGCGGAAGCCGGTCTCGATGGAGGCGATGACGCCGTTCTTCTTGCGCAGCTCCTCGCGCGTGCGCTCGTTGATCAGGATGTTGGCGTCGACCGCCATGCCGAGCGCGAGCAGGATGCCGGCCATGCCGGGCAGCGTCAGCGTGGCGCCCATCATGGAGAGGCCGGCTAGGGTGAGGGCGAGGTTGACGACGAGGGCCGCGGCGGCGAAGAGGCCGAAGCGGCCGTAGGTGGCGATCATGAAGGCGACGACCAGCGTGAAGCCGGCGACGATCGAGTAGAGGCCGGCGCGGATGGCATCGGCGCCGAGGCTCGGGCCGACGGTGCGCTCCTCGACGATGGTCAGCGGTGCGGGAAGGGCGCCGGCGCGCAGCAGCACTGCGAGGTCGTTGGCCTCCTCGACCGAGAAGTTGCCGCTGATCTGGCCCTGTCCGCCGATGATGGGCTCGCGGATCACGGGCGCGCTGATCACCTTGCTGTCGAGCACGATGGCAAAGGGTTCGCCGACGTGCCGGGTGCTGGTGTCGGCGAAGTGGCGCGTGCCGATGGAGTCGAGGCCGAAGTCGACGACCCAGCCGTTGGTGCGCCGGTCCATGGCGGCCGTGGCGCGCGTCAGGTTCATGCCGTCGACCTCGACGTGGCGGCGGACGGGCAGCTTCTCGGCGCCGTCGGCGCGGTTGGCCATGGGCAGGAGCTCGACGTCGGGTCCGGCGGCCGTGCCCTGCGGCGCGACGAGGCGGAAGGTCATTTTGGCGGTCGAGCCAAGAAGTCGCTTGATGCGGTCGGGGTCGGAGACGCCCGGCAACTCGACGATGACGCGGTTCTGTCCCTGGCGGGCGACGACCGGCTCGTTGACGCCGGTCTCGTCGATGCGGCGACGCACGATGGAGATCGACTGCTCGACCGCTTTGGAGGCGAGATCGACGACGGCTTGCGGATTGAGCGTGAGGGTCAGGGAATTGGCGTTGGTCGCGGTGTCGAAGACGAGCGCGCGGCTCTTGCCGTCGACGCGCTCCGAGAGCACGTCGCGGATGGCCTGGCGGGCGGTCTCGAGCCCGGCCGCGTCGGCAGTGGTCAGCGTCACGCTCTGCTTGTCGGCGACGACGGAGGTGAACGGCACCTTGGCCTTGTGCAGCGTCTCGGCGACGGCGGCGCGGGCGCCGGCGATGCGCTCCTTGACGACGGAGTTCATGTCGATCTCGAGCAGGAGGTAGGAGCCTCCCTGCAGGTCGAGACCGAGGTTGACGCGGGGCTGCGGCACCCAGTAGGGCAGGGTGCCGGGCCGCATGAAGTTCGGGATCGAGAGCAGGATGCCGAGCAGGCAGATGCCGAGCACGAACGCGGTTTTTGCGTGCGAGAAGTGGAGCATGATCGAAGTCCCCTAAAGCCGCGCGGCCCTGAAGGGCTGCTTCAGAGGCATCGGCGGTCGGTGCTTATCTTGGAGTGCGTGTGTGGGGAGAGATCAGGCGTGAGGTGGGGCGCGCGTGCGGCCGTCACGTGTGCGTGCGGCGTCGACCGGGAGGTCGAAGGCCGCGGGCTGGACGATCACAGTGCTTGTGGTCCAGGTCGCGATGGAGGCGCCGGGTGCCGGCAGGGCAAAACCGTGATCGTCGGTGCCGCCGAAGCTCAGGCCGGCTTCCGTCGTGTCGGCGCGCAGGGATGCCGGGGCGCTCGCGGATCGTACGTCGCTGCCATGGCCGGTCGCCGCTGCCGTGGTCGCAACACCTGTCGAAACGCCGAACGCCGCGGCGCTGGCCCATACGCTCAGGAGCGTGGCCAGCATGGCAGTCCAGGGATTCCGGCGTCTCAGCCGGCCGATCGTCCATCGGCTCTCGGCGGCACGTCCCATGTCACGATGGAGGCAACATAGGACGCGCC
>JBFXEP010000464.1:0-2857 GCA_050179995.1 Hyphomicrobium sp. | reverse complement strand
TCGCGGCTGTGCTCCTTGGCGGCCTCCGTCAGCGAGGCGTTGAGCACGAGCGGCTTCAGGCCGTTGTCGCGACGGTATTGATTGATGAGGTCGCGTGCCCGCTCCGCGTCGAGCGCGGTGTGCGAGTAGTCGCGGTCGGAGAGCGCGCCGGCCGGCGCCTTCTCGAACGATCCCTTGGGAGCCTTGTCGGGTGTGAGCGCGGCGACCTGCGTGCCGGAGAGCCCGGAGCGCGACGTGCGGTCGACGGATGTGCGATCGGCGGTGCTGGCCGACGTCGAAAAGACCGACGCGCCTGCCGGCGTGATCGAGCCCGTGTTGTCGATGTCGTTGTAGCCGGTGGCGAGCGGCCCGCCCGTGTTGAGGCTGCAAGCGCCCAATCCGAGAGAGGCGGCAAGGACGGCTGAGAGTGCGACGCGATACATAACCCGTAACTCCCGCAGGTGAACGCGCGGTACTGAGCGTTAAACTTCGCAGGTAGCGGTTAACTCGTCGTTAACACTAAGACGGGTGCGTGCGTGTCCCCCGCCGCGGAAGCTGGTGTTGCCGTGTCAACGGCACCCCCATCGTCCGCGCATCCCCCGAAGCCCGTTAGGCATTCTGCGAATGAAGGTGTCGCCAATGGGGCGGCCGTGCGGCATTCGCGGGCTTCTCCCGGGGCGGATGCAACCGGGCAACAAAAAAGAGCGCCGCGTGCCGACGAATCCCTTGGAGGGCAAAGCTCTTTCCCGCACACTGTCGGAATCAGGCCGCTGATTCGCGCGTACGGCTTCTCGTCACTTCAGCCCAGAGAAGGAGGCGTGCGGATCATGTCGGCGCTTGGCAGCGGAGCACCCCTTGCGGGGTCGCGGCGCGGGAGCGCGTCCGCGACCGGCCACCTGATCCTGGTTCGCCTTGCCGCCACGGGCGGGGCCAGTCGAGCCGAGGTTGCGTCCGATCTCGCGCCGGCCTTCACGCACAAGCTTTCCCCCGCCGACTGGCGCCGTCTCGCCGAGAAGGAGATCGGCCTCCTCGTGGCCGGCGGCTTTGCCCAGGAGACCAAAAGCCGACTCGCGCCGACCGCTGCCGGCACCGAGGCCGCCGCCCGCTTTCTCGGCCAGAAGACCTTGGAGCCGCGCTCCTGGCCGGAGCTCCGCGACATGGCGCTCATCGCCAAGGGCCTCGGCCTCGAAAAGGAGCCGCAGGCACGGCTGAAGCCGCTCGCCCGTGTCGAGGGCCTGCGCACGCTCGTCGTGCAGAAGGCATTCGGGCTGCCGGTGAAGAAGAACGCGCCCCCAACCAAGCTGCGTGCTCAGCTCGCCGTGGTGGCGCTCGAGCGCGCCTTCGGCAACCGCATCAAGGCCGGCATCGGCAAGGGCTCGGCGCTTTCCGCCAAGGCGGGCCGCCTGCTCGCCGGCCAGCTCTCGCACAATCCGCGTGCATTCCCGACCGACGCCAAGCTGATCGCCGACCTCGCCGCCGAGCACGTGGGCGCCAAGGACGCGTCGTTGGAGGGCCTGCGTGTCGCCATCCTGCGCGGCCTCGGCGCGCGCGCCCTCGAGGCCGGGGCGTCGGACACGCCGGCGCCCGAAGCCGAGCGCCCGGCCATGCCGGTGCTCGTCACCGCGCCCGCGAGCCTGAAGCCCGCCGCCAACGATCCGGCGCCCGCCGCCTCGGCCCCGCCGCGACCGCACCGCCCCGACCTCTCGGAGTTCGCCCGCGCCGTCAAAGCCGCCGCCGCCCGGCGCGCGGAAGGCTGGGCCGGCAGCCGCAAGGCGTTCATCTCGCACGTCTGGGACGCCATCCGCACGGCCGAGCCCGCCTGGCAGGTCTCCGAGATCGAGTTCAAGTGCATGCTGGCCGAGGCGCATCGTGCGGGCGCCCTCGTCCTCGCCAATGCCGACCTCAAGGACAAGCGGAGCATGGCCGACCTCGAAAGCTCGGCCGTTCCCTACAAGAACACCGTTTGGCATTTCGTCCGCGTCGAGGACTAGGCCCGAAGAATTCGCATTGCGTTGGAGACCGTGGGAAGCATGCAGCACGACGTTGTCGAGGGTGGGAGCGCGGACAAGCTTTCGCACGCCTTTGAGCACAGCATCACCTGGGAGGACGACATCTGGCGGGCCGATCCCGTCGACGTCCCCGAGGTGCACGCCAAGGCGCGCCGCAAGTTCTCCGAGCTTCTTGCCGAGGTCACCAAAGGTCGCAGCGGCGCGGCCACCCAGTCGCGCATCCTCTTGTTCCACGGCCAGTCCGGCGCCGGGAAGACGCACCTTCTGCGCGCGCTGCGCACCGCCGCCCATCGCGAGGGCAAGGCCTACTTCGGCTACGCCCAGATGACGCCCGACGTCTCGAACTACGCCGACTACTTTCTGCGCCGCCTCGTGCATTCTCTGGAGAAGCCCTACGACCCCGACAGCGAGGGCGCGAGCGGCCTCGCGCGGCTCACGGCGCGCCTCGTCGAGGACTCGGAGGTGCTCGACAAGAAAGACCTCCGCGATCTGCGCGACGGCTCGCATTCCGACGAGGAGCTGGCGAGCCTCATCCTGCGCCTCGCCGACGAGATCGTCGCCAGCGCCAAGTTCCGCGACCTCGAGCTCGACATCAACATCGTGCGCGCGCTTCTCTATCTTGAGCGCAAGGACCCCCGCATCGATCAGCGCGTGCGCCAGTACCTCTTCGGCCGCCAGCTGACGCAGCTCGCCCATCAGGCGGTGGCCGCCCTCGACCCCAACACCGGCGAGGATCGCGCCTTCGAGATCATCACCGCGCTCGGCACGCTGATGTGGACTGTGGAGCGCGCCGCCCTCGTCTTCTCCATCGACCAGGTCGAGGATTTGCGCTTCTTCGACGACGCCGAGGAGCGCTTCCAGAAGGCGGC
>JBFXEP010000463.1:0-2863 GCA_050179995.1 Hyphomicrobium sp. | reverse complement strand
TGCAGGGCCTCGTCACGCTCGAGGACATCCTGGAGGAGATCGTCGGCCAGATCACCGACGAGCACGACAATGCCGAGCTGCACATCCGCCCGCAGGCCGACGGCACCATCAACGTCGACGGCACCGTTCCGGTCCGCGACTTGAACCGCCATATGGACTGGGACTTGCCCGAGGATGAAGCGACAACCATTGCCGGCCTCGTCGTGCACGAGGCGCAGATGATCCCGGAGCCCGGGCAGGTGTTCACATTCTATGGCTACCGCTTGGAGATCCTGCGCCGTTCACGCAACAAGATCGCGGCCGTGCGCATCAAGCGGCTGGCGGGCGAGGCGGCAGCCGGCGTCGGCGACACCTGAGTGCCGCATCCGGCCCGCGACCGCGCCACAATCAGTCGACACTCTCTGCTCCGAGCCGCAACGCGACGGAGCTCGCATGTCCGAAGCCGCCCGCCCCTATGATCTCGTCATCGTCGGCGCCTCATTCGCCGGCCTCGTCGCGGCCCGCACCGCCGCCATGCGCGGCCTGAGTGTCGCCGTCCTCGAGGCCAAGCCCGAGGCCGGTCACCGCGTCGCCACCACCGGCATCCTGGTCAAGGAGGCCGCCGAGGAGGTCGACATCCCGCACACGCTGACGCGCCGCGTGCACGGCGTGCGCCTCTACGCGCCGAGCCGCCGCCACGTCGATCTCTTCGCGCCGGGCTATTTTTTTCTCACCACCGACACCGCGAACGTGTTGCGCTGGCTCGCGAGCGAGGCGCTCCGCGCCGGTGCCAGGATCCTCTTTCGCGCCCGCTTCGAGGGGGCCGAGCGCCAGGACGGCGTGTTCCGCTTCAAGGGCCTCAACATCGCCGCCCGCTACATCATCGGCGCCGACGGAGCGCGCTCCGCCGTGGCGCGCGCCTTCGGCCTCGGCTTGAACCGGCGCTTCCTGACCGGCATCGAGGTCGAGTACGAGGGCCTCGCCGCGGCCGACCCGCGCTTTCTGCATTGCTTCGTCGATTCCCGCCTCGCGCCGGGCTATCTGGGCTGGGTCGCGCCCGGCCCCTCGCTCACCCAGGTCGGCATGGCCGTCGGGCATGGACGCCGCCCTGACCTCAAGGCGTTCCTCAAAGCCACCGAGCCGATCTTTGCCTTCTCGGCCGCCGCCGAGGTCGAGCGCCGCTCGGGACGCATTCCCGCCGGCGGTCTCGTTCATCCGTGGGCTGCGGACGGCGTCCTGCTGGTCGGCGATGCGGCCGGCCAGGTCTCCCCCGCGACCGGCGGCGGCATCAAGCTCGCCTTCGAGCTCGGACGCCGTGCCGCCCAGGTCACCGCCGACTATCTCCAGAGCCTCGGCCCGACACCCGAGCATGTGCTCGCGGCCGAGCTGCCGCGCTTCGGGATGAAGAAGCTCATGCGGTGGGGCCTCGATCTTGCCCCGCCCAACTGGATGATCGACGCCGCGCTGGCCCTGCCTCCCGCGCGCTGGCTCGCCCAGCACGTCTACTTCCACAGCCGCAACGCAGGCGATATGTCCTTTGCCGAGTTCGAGGCGAGGCTCGAGCGCGAGGCGCCGGCGGGCGAGCCCTACTCCAGGGCTTCGCCTGGCGCATAGGTGGCAAGCGCGAGGGCGTGAATTCCGCCGCCCTTGAGCTCGTCGGCGATGGCGTCGTTCACCATGCGGTGCCGCCCGACGCGCGAGACGCCGGCAAACATCGGCGAAACGATGAGCACGCGAAAATGGCTCTCGCCCGTGCCGGGGGAGGAACGGTGCCCCGCGTGCAGCTCGCTCTCGTTGACGATGTCGAGCCGGATGGGCTCGAGCGCGACCATCAGCTTCTCGCGCAGGCGTTTCTCGGACGACATGATGCGTGCTCCACCGGGGCGTGACTCGCCGATCTCAGAAAAAAACCAGGAGCGCCATGGCGCTCTAAGGCCACGCTTCCACCGAAGACCCCCAGGGCCGACTTGTGTGGCCGCGGCCGGCGAACCATAATCTAGGACATGAAGCTCAATTCGAAATACTTCGATTCCATCCGTGTGGCGCCAAAGCGCGCCGCGGAGGCGGCGTCCGAGGAGAAGCACCCGCAGTGCCAGTGGAAGGGCTGTGGCCGCCCCGCGCCCTATCGCGCGCCCAAAGGCCGCGGCCACGACGGGGAGTATTACTGCTTCTGCGTCGATCACGTGCGTGAGTACAACGCCGCATACAACTATTTCGACGGCATGAGCGACGCAGAGGTGGTCGACTTCCAGAAGGACGCCATGACCGGCCACCGCCCAACCTGGAAGGTGGGCGCGAACTCCTGGGCGCACGGTACCAACGCCCGTCAGTCGGGCGCGAGCGGCAACGCGGCGGCCGGCTTCCGCCCCCACGATCCCCACGGGCTCTTTGCCGAGCGGGCGCGTCAGGCGCGCGATGCGCCGGTGGCGGAACGGCGCGTGCTGAAGCCCATCGAGAGGAAATCGCTCGAGGCGCTGCATCTGCCGGAAACCGCCTCGAAGGCTGAAATAAAGGCGCGCTTCAAGGAGTTGGTAAAGCGCCACCATCCCGACTCCAACGGCGGCGATACGCGCTCAGCGGACACGTTGCGCGAAATTATCCAAGCCTATAACTATCTTAAGAAGGCGGGTCTGGTCTGAGCCGCAGACGTGGCCAGCTTCGCTTGCAGGCTTCGCTCGGCGGCGCGGCCTCGCCTGAACCCTTGCGGTCGGATCCGTGTTGAGAAGCCGGCCGCCGCGAGCCCCGGCCGGGAAAGCGTCCGGCCGCGGCCATTGCCAAGACAAGGTCTCCATGCGCGCGCAAACATCCGCTCCGGCCCAGACCCCTGGGCTGCCCGACATGAAAATCTCCGTCCGTCAGGTGTTCGGCATCGATAGCGATCTCG
>JBFXEP010000462.1:0-2873 GCA_050179995.1 Hyphomicrobium sp. | reverse complement strand
TTCCATCCGGCCCGCGCTTAGGGCTTCGACATCGTCGATCCTCGCGAACCCGCGCGGCTCGGCGCTCTTCCTCGACGTCGACGGAACCCTGCTCGACCTCGCTGCGACGCCCAAGAGCGTGCGCGTTCCGAACGGGCTGATCGGCGTGCTGCAGCGGCTGTCGCTCAGGCTCGACGGGGCCGTCGCCATCATCACCGGGCGGCTCATCTCCGAGATCGATCTTTTGCTGCAGCCGTTGAAGCTCACGGCGTCCGGCGTGCACGGCGCGGAGATCCGCACGTCGCCAACGGGCGATATCGAGCGCGTGACGGCCATGCTGCCGGCGGACGTGGTGCAGGACATGCGCAAGCTCGCGCTCGACATCCCGGGCGTGATCGCCGAGCCCAAGGGCGCGGGCCTCGCCGTGCACTACCGCCTCGCGCCGCAGGCGGAAGGCGTGGTGCTGGCTGCGCTCGAGGCCGCTCTCGAGCGGCACAGGGGAGCGTTCGAGCTTTTGCGTGGGAAGCGGCTGTTCGAGGTTCTGCCGGCTGGGCTATCCAAGGGGACAGCGCTGTCCTCTCTCTCGGCGCTGCCCGCGTTCCGCGACCGCATGCCGATCATGATCGGCGACGATGTGGGCGACGAGGCTGCATTCAAAGTATCAGAGAGCATGGGCGGGTTCGCATTGCGCGTCGCTGGCGAGTACTACCGCGATGAGGGCGCAGACTTCGCGGGGCCGCGCGCCGTGCTCGGCTGGCTCGACGAACTTGCGTGCAAGCTAGAGCGTGCCGAGAAGCCTAGTCTGCATCCTTAAAAAAGAGCACCCGCCCGATTGCTCGGACGGGCTCTCACAGTTGGCAGGGCTACGCCCTAGCGCCAGTAGCGCCGGTGCCCGTAGCGCGGCCCGATGTAGATCGACACGCCCGGACGGCGATAACCCCGGTAGTAGCCATAGCGATGGCCGCGGTACTTGCGATAGTGGCGATAGTGGCGATGCTTGTACCTGCGATAGTGAACCTGCTGCAGATTGGACTGATCAGCCGTGCTCACTGCCTTGGCCGGCGCCCCGATCGGAGCCGCGTTGGCCGTTCCTCCGAAGCTCAGCGCAGCCGCAGCCAACGCGGCCGCAACGAACGTCGCCTTCATCGTCATCATTGTTACTCTCCAGTTTGAATCGTGCGTGATCTTGAGAGTAAACGTAGTGCGAGAAGCGCGAGTTCCAACACGAATCGCCGCGCGCGACGCAAATACCTTGCTCATGGCGCACTCTGGCTCCGGTTTCGTTCGAACATTGACCGCATTGAGTCCGCGCCTTAGAAGGCATTCATCTCGCGCGCTCGAAATTCATGTGATGTTCATCCGAGGGGATGACCTTTAGAGGGGAGCTTCGACTGTTGAGGGGATCCGTTCTCGCCGGTTGCTTCGCGCTGACGCTTGCGTCGGTGACGTATGGCGCACGCGCGGGCGACGATGCGCGGAACGCATCCGAGTTTCGGCTGCTCGAGCTCGGCGGGCGCCATGTGCGCTGGCAGCTTCCTCACGATGGATTGCCGGCGAAAATCACCTACGCTTTTCTCACTGGGCCCGCGGAGTTTTCCGGCGCGCGCAATTGCGACGCGATGCTGCCGCCCGAAGCGGCGCTCGAGCCGTCGCATGTCGATGCCGCCGCGTTCCGCCGCGAGGTCCGGGCCGCGTTCACGGTATGGGAGGCCGCGGCCAACATCATGTTCGTCGAGACATCGTCGGTCGCAGATGCCGGCATCCTGATCGGCGCCGATGCCAAGGCGCGCGGCCGCGCCTTCACCAACGTGGCCCTCGCCGACGAGCGTGCGCACGCGCGCGGCATAGGCGCGATCCGCCAGTCGCTCATCTGCCTCAACCCGAAGCGGCCGTGGAAGATCGGCTTCGACGGCAATCTCGACGTCTACGATGTGCGTTTCACCATGACGCATGAGATCGGGCATGCCATCGGGCTCGATCATCCGAGCCCCGAGGGGCAGCTCATGAGCTTCCGCTACGTGGAGAGGATCGAGGGCCTGCAGGCCGGCGACATCGCCGGCGCCGTGGCGCTCTACGGCCGCAAGGGCGCCGGGTCGACCGCGGCGCGCGAGGCTGCTCGCTCGCACGGGAGCAGCGGCGTGCCGCGCGCGGCGGAAGAGCCGGCCTTCGGCCTCGGCGAGCCCGAGACGCCATCACGCAGGCGTTGATCTATTTGTTGAGCGGCACGTTGAGCTGAAGCCTGCCGGACCAGGTGTCGGGCGCCTCGGCCCCGCCCGTCTCGACGCCGCCGGTGGCCTCGAGGTTCATGCTGTCCTTCACGCCGACCGCGACGCCGGCCTCGGCCTTCCAATGCAGGTCCGGGGCTTGCATCGCCTCCGCGCCGAGGCGCGACATGTCGTCGAAGGAGAGAAAGCCTCCGGCCGCGACGCGCGGCTCGACGTAGGCCGAGCTGTTGAGATCGAAGCGGCGCTTCATCTCCGGCAGCACATCGAGACGGCCTGTGCCGGCGGGCGTGGCTTCCGGGAACGACGTGCCGGCGAGGCTCGGCGTATCCTCGACGTAGCTCAAGCCGACACTCGGGGCGACCGTCCAGCCGCCGACCTGGCGGGTTCCGCGCAACGTGCCGCGCACGAGGCTGCGATCGGCGGAGGGCGTGCCGAGCGCCACGCCGGACGGGAGATTCTCGGCCACGCCCCACGCGGCGCGTCCGTCGAAGATGATGCCGGGGCCGAAGCGCACGCTCATGTAGGGACCGGCCATCCAGCCGCTGGCGGAGAGCTTGCCGCCGCCCGGCCCCGTGTACTCGCCCGCCTGGTCGAACTGGGCCATGTAGCCGAGCATGATATCCGGGCCCAGCATGTACTTGCTGCCCAAGTACATGACGCTCAAGTTGC
>JBFXEP010000461.1:0-2875 GCA_050179995.1 Hyphomicrobium sp. | reverse complement strand
CTCGTCACCAGCGCCAAGGCGACCGGACGGCGCGCGGCGAACGATTATGTCTTCGTGGATTGGGGGCCGGACTTCCAGCAGGACCACGCCGCCGCCTACCCCGAGCTCACCAACCCGGGGCTGCACCTCGACCTCGGCGCGACCAGCATCGAGTACCTCCTGAGCAACGAGGCCTCGGCCTACTTCCCGTCCCGCATCGTCAAGCATCACGTGGCCCGCGGCCGCCTGCGCCAACCCAAGCGCGCCCGCCGCTTCAGCTATCCGGTCTATATGGTCTACCCGGAGGCGCGCGACGAGGAGACCTACGAGCTCATCATCACCGGCCTCCGCGCCGCCGCCGCCCGATTGGGATAGCTACCCCGCACCTCGAAGCCCGTGAAGGCGCCGCACCGCCGTCGAAGCGAGTTAAGTCCCTCGTCCGCCCCTTCGGGGCACCTTCTCCCGTCCCGGGAGAAGGGAATGCGCTGCGAGCCGCGTGCGTCCCACTTTCCTCTCCCGGGACGGGAGAGGATGCCCGTCGAGCCGACGGCCGGCGGGCAGGTGAGGGACTTTGAAAACCCGCTACGCCGTCCCCCGCACCTCGAAGCCCGCGAAGGCGCCGACGCCTTCGGCCAGCACCTCGACCCGCGTCACCGCCGAACCGGGCGGACCGTCCCCGCAACGCGCGATCATGGTCGCGACGTCCTCCTCCGCCCCCTGGAGCACCGCCTCCACCGACCCGTCGCGCCGGTTGCGCACCCAGCCACGGAGCCCGAGGTCGATGGCCGTGCGCTGCGTCCACATGCGGTAGCCCACGCCCTGCACGCGCCCCTCGATCCTGACGTGAGCCGTCCTCACCATCACCGCTGCCTGCTGCCTGCTGCCTGCTGCCTGCTGCCTGCTGCCTGCTGCCAAACGATAACGCCCCCCTCCCCAACTTGGGAAGGAGGGCGCTCGCTTCAAATCACACCGCGGAGACCGGCCGCGGCTCCCCCTCACGCGAACTCGAGGATCACCGCATCCACCGCCAGGCTGTCGCCCGGCCTGGCGTTGATCTTCTTCACCGTGCCGTCGCGCTCGGCGCGGAGAATGTTCTCCATCTTCATGGCCTCGACCACCGCCAGCGCGTCGCCCGCCTTCACCTCGAGCCCCTCGCTCGTGTGGATGGCCTTGACCAGACCCGGCATGGGGCAGAGCAGGAACTTCGACATATCGGCGGCGGCCTTCACCGGCATCAGCGCCACCAGCGCCGCTTCCTTCTCGGTGTAGACGTAGACCGGCTCCTGGATGCCCCGATAGGAGAGCTTGGCGCCGTTGAGGATGGAACGAACCTGCACCACCACCCTCTTGCCGCCCACCTCGCCACGCCACACGGGCTCCCCGGGCAACCAGTCCGAGGCCACCGAGAGGGAGAGTTGCGCCGCCCCGTCCTCGCCGAGGAAGCTTACGTTCAGGACTCCCCCTTCGCTGCCTCCGATCTCGATCGGCTGACGCTGCCCGCCGACATCCACCACGCGCCGCTTCGCGAACTCAACCGAGCCGTTCGCCATCTGGTGGCTGATCTGGCGCCGGCGCACATTGTTGAGGTGGTCGATCGCGGCTCCGACCGCCACCAGCACGGCGAGCTCGCCGCCCTCGGCATGCCGGCCCTTGAAGCCCTCGGGATACTCCTCGGCGATGAACCCGGTCGAGAGCCGCCCCTCGCGCCAGCGCGGGTGGTGCATGAGCGCGGTGACGAACGGCACGTTGTGCTGGATGCCGTCGATGTAGAAGGCGTCGAGCGCGTCCGCCTGCGCGTCGATGGCCGCGATGCGCGTCGGCCCGTGCGTCACGAGCTTGGCGATCATCGGGTCATAGAACATGGAGATCTCGCCGCCCTCGTAGACGCCGGTGTCGTTGCGCACCGTGAGGCCGTCGTGCACCCCTTCCGACGGCGGGCGGTACTTCACCAGCCGGCCGATGGAGGGCAGGAAGTTGCGGAACGGGTCCTCGGCATAGACGCGGCTTTCGACCGCCCAGCCCGTGAGACGCACGTCCGACTGCTTGAGCGGCAGCCGCTCGCCGGCCGCGACCCGGATCATGAGCTCGACCAGGTCCACCCCCGTGATGAGCTCGGTGACCGGGTGTTCGACCTGGAGGCGCGTGTTCATCTCGAGGAAGAAGAAGCTGCGGTCCTGGCCCGCCACGAACTCCACGGTTCCGGCCGAGTCGTAGCCGACCGCCTTGGCCAGCGCGACCGCCTGCTCGCCCATGGCGCGCCGCGTCCTCTCGTCGAGCAGCGGCGAAGGCGCCTCCTCGATGACCTTCTGGTTGCGCCGCTGGATCGAGCATTCGCGCTCGCCGAGGTAGATGACGTTGCCGTGCTTGTCGCCGATCAGCTGGATCTCGATGTGGCGTGGATCGACGATGAACTTCTCGATGAACATGCGGTCGTCGCCGAACGAGGCCTTGGCCTCCGACTTGGCCAGCGGGAAGCCTTCCTCGACTTCGCGACGGTTGAAGGCGATGCGCATGCCCTTGCCGCCGCCGCCCGCCGACGCCTTCATCATGACCGGGTAGCCGATCTCCTCCGCGATCTTGACCGCGTGCTGGGTGTCATCGATCTCGCCCATGTAGCCGGGCACCGTCGACACCTTGGCCTTGGCCGCGGCCTTCTTGCTCTCGATCTTGTCGCCCATGGCGGCGATCGCACGTGGGTTGGGGCCGATGAACACGATGCCGGCCTTCTCGAGCGCGACCGGAAAGGCTTCGCGCTCGGAGAGGAAGCCGTAGCCCGGATGCACCGCCTCGACGCCGGTCTCGAGGCAGGCCGCGACGATCGTCTCGATGATGAGGTACGACTGCGCCGCCGGCGGCGGCCCGATGTGGACCGCCTCAGCCGCCATCTCGACATGCA
>JBFXEP010000460.1:0-2878 GCA_050179995.1 Hyphomicrobium sp. | reverse complement strand
ACCAGAAGATGCCCTTGTAGATGCTCGGCGGATAGAGGCGGTTGCGCGACTTCAAGCGCAGCGTGTCCTCCATGAACGGGAAGTGATTGAGGTAGCCCGTGCAGAGGATGATGGCGTCCATCTCCTTCCGGGTGCCGTCCTTGAAGATGCAGGTCTTGCCCTCGACGCGCTCGAGGAGCGGCACCTCCGAGACGGTCTCCGGCCACTTGAAGCCCATGGGGCGCGTGCGCCAGCAGAAGGTGACGGACTTGGCACCGTACTTGTAGCACTGGATGCCGATGTCCTCGGACGAGTAGGACGAGCCGATGCAGAGCACGTTCTTGCCGGCGAACTCGTCGGCGGAGCGGAAGTCGTGCGAGTGCAGCGTGCGACCCTGGAACATGGTGAGGCCGGGGAACTCGGGAATGTTCGGCACCGAGAAGTGCCCGCAGCAGACGAACACGTAGTCGAACTCGTCGGACGACACCGTATCCGTGGTGAGGTCTTTCACATCCACGGTGAACAGCCCGGTCCTCTCGTCGTAGCTCACCCACTTCACCGCATGATTGAGCTTGATGTAGTGGGTGATGCCGCTCTTCTCGATGCGCCCCTTGATATAGTCGTGGAGCACGGCGCGCGGCGGATAGGAGGGGATCGGGCGGCCGAAGTGCTCCTCGAAGCCGTAGTCGGCGAACTCGAGGCACTCCTTGGGACCGTTCGACCAGAGATAGCGGTACATGCTGCCGTGAACGGGCTCGCCGTACTGGTCGGTGCCGGTGCGCCAGGTGTAGTTCCAGAGGCCGCCGTAGTCGGCCTGGCGCTCGTAGCAGACGATCTCGGGAACATCCGCCCCCTTGCGACGCGCGCTCTCGAACGCCCTCAACACGGCGAGGCCGCTCGGCCCCGCACCAATGACCGCTATCCGCTTGCTCATCGTCTGCTTCCTCTTCTGGGGGTTTCCGCTTGCTCCGCGAGCAGGTGGCTGGCGTCAGCCCACGGCCGAACGCTTGGTCTTCTTCGGGTCATCGAAGGGCAACGGCTGCGCCTCGGCGCCGACGGTCGTCGACCCCACCTCAACCTCGAGCTTCGTGCCGGGCGTGGCGATGTTGGGCGCGACGCGCACGATGGCCATGGTCTTGCCGACGAGGCGCGAGTGCATGGAGCAGGTGACGACGCCAACCTTCTTGCCGCCCTGCGTGATCGCGGCGCCAGCGTCCGGCGGGGTCTTTCCGTCAACGAGGAGACCGTAGATCTTGAAGCGCTCCTTGCCTTTCAGGCGGGCGTGCTCGACAGCGCCGCGGAAGCCGGTCTTGCCCGGCGAGACGGTGAAATCGAGGCCCAGCTCCCAAAGCGAGTCTCCCGCCGGCTCGTTGCCGAACGGGTACATCTCGGAGTTGTCGTAAGGATAGAACAGCAGGTAGCTCTCGACGCGCAACCAATCGAGCACGGTAAAGGCGCAGGGCACGATGCCCATGGGCTTGCCCTCGCCGAGGATGGTGTCCCAGATGGCGCCGGCGTTCTCCGCCTTGCAGAAGATCTCGTAGCCGCGCTCGCCGGTGTAGCCGGTGCGCGAGATCATGACCGGATAGCCGAAGAGCTTGGTCTGCATGTGGTGGAAGTAGGGGAGCTGGCGGATGCCAGGGACGTACTTCTCGAGGAAGTCGACGGCGATGGGGCCCTGCAGCGACAGGTCGTGCAGGTCGTCATCGAACAGAATAGCGACATTGCGGCCGCCGCCGGCCTGGCGCTGCAGCTCCTCGCTGCCGGAGCCCGAACCGTGCACCACCATCCAGCTGTTGGGGCCGGTGCGGTAGAGGATGCAGTCGTCGGTGAACATGCCGCGATCGTTCAACATGCAGGCATAGGCCGACTTGCCGGGGTAGATCTTGGTCACGTCGCGCGTGGTCGCGTAGTTGACGACGGCGAGCGCATGCGGGCCGACGACGTGCACCTTCTTCAAGCCCGAGACGTCCATGAGGCCGGCCTTGGTGCGGATGGCCTCATGCTCGTCGGCCATGTCCTTGGCGTAGGTCCAGGCCGTGCCCATGCCGCTCCAGTCCTCGAGCTTCGAGCCCAGCGCGCGGTGGCGGTCTGCAAGGACCGAATGGCGCCATGTGTACTCCACCATTTTCGTTCTCCCCGTTGTTCTTGAATTTTTGCGATGCGTTCCAATCGAGCTTTCGTGAGTGGACCTGGTGATTTCGTCAGTCCGGGCCGTAGCCCGGCGAGGTCGGCGCGCCGTCGTCGTACTTCGACAGCCACTCGACGGTCATCGGCCGGTAGCGTGTCAGGCCCTTGTAGTCGGCGATCTCGGTGGGGAGCGTGGCGAGCACGCGCGGCAGGCGGCGGCCCCATTTCGGCACCGTCACGAGCTCCCGCATCTTGATGAGATAGCAGCGGATCGAGAACAGGATGGCGTTCGAGCGCGGCAGGCGGAACAGGCCCTGCAGCTCCACGCGCAGATGCACCTTGTCGCCGACGTTCTCCGGCGTCACGGTCAGACGGTCGGGGCCCCACTTGTGATAGTTCTCGGGGCTGGTATCGAGGCGCGGGTTGATGGTCATGGTCCAGTTCAGGCGGCGAACCGGGCGGCCGACCTGCAGGTTGAGCAGGAACTTCAGCGCGCGCTCGAAGACGCCCTTCTCGTGCGCGAGCGGCACCGGACCGTGCCACTCGAAGAAGTTCATGCCGATGTCGAAATCGAGCGACCAGTCGGCCTGCGTGGTGATGATGCCGGCGTCCATGTAGAGCTGGCCGTCGCGCTGGTCCTGGATCGAGAAATCGCCCTGACACTGGCGGCCAATGTACTCCATCGGCTCGTAGGGCAAGGTGGTGTGGTCGCCGAAGGTGAACTTCTGGTCAATGCCGAGCGGGCGATTGATCCAATGCCAGCGATCGC
>JBFXEP010000459.1:0-2879 GCA_050179995.1 Hyphomicrobium sp. | reverse complement strand
ACGTGTTCCTCGACATGGGCGCCGACAGCCAGATCCTCTGCCCCTATTGCTCGACGCTCTATGTGCACGACCCGCGCCTCGATGAGACGGAAAGCGATCCGCGCGATTGCCTCGTTTCCGTGGCGACAGAGGCGGCCTGACGACCGCGGGCGGAACAACGAACAAGAATAGATGCCGCTCGCCGCCCACACGTCCCTGAGCAAAGTCCTGATCGCCGGCGGCGGCATCGGCGGCCTGGCCACGGCGCTGGCGCTCGCCCGGCGCGGCATCGCCTCGTCCGTGCTCGAGCGCCGCCTCCTCTTCGGCGAGGACGGCGCCGGCATCCAGATCGGCCCCAACGGCACGCGCATCCTCGAGGAGCTCGGCGCCACGCCGTTCCTGCGCGCACGCGTGACGGCGCCGGATGCCGTGCGCGTTCTCGAGGCGGCGAGCGGCCGCGCCCTCGCGAGCTTTCCGCTCGGCCGCTGGATCGCGGAGCGCCACGGTGCGCCCTACTGGGTCGCCCACCGCCGCGACCTGCACAATGCGCTGCTCTCGGCGGTCGAGCGCGAGCCCCTGATCCAGCTCCGTATGGGTTTCGACGTGGCGGAGGCGCACGATGACGCCGACACCGTCACCGCCATCTCGCACGCGGGCGATCTCGCCCGCGGCGACGCGTTGATCGCGGCCGATGGCGCATGGTCACCGTTGCGCACCAGCGCCTTCGCCGGCGCCGCGCCGGCCTACACCGGCCAGTGCGCCGTGCGCACCGTGCTGCCCGTCGAGGATGTGCCGGAGGCCCTGCATCGCACCGAGGTCCACCTCTGGCTCGGCCGCGACGTGCATGTGGTGCATTATCCGATCTCCTCCGGGCACGCGGTGGCGCTGGTCGCCATCTTCCGCGATCCCCAGGTGAGCGTCGATTGGAGCACCTCGTGCGATCCGGCATGGGTGACGGGCCGCGCCGCGGGCTTTGCCCCGCTCCTCGCCGAGTTGCTCGCGCGCCCAAACGACTGGCGCCGCTGGTCCCTGATGCGCCTGCCGCGCGCCCCTCGCTTGGCTCGAGGCCGCATCGCGCTTCTCGGTGACGCGGCCCATCCCGTGTTGCCGTTTCTCGCGCAAGGCGGCGTGCTGGCCTTGGAGGACGCCGTCGTCGCGGCTCATGCGCTCGCCGCCGACCCGGGCGATCCCGAGCGCGCGTTGCAGGCTTACGCCAAGGCGCGCGCCGAGCGCGTGCGCCGCGTGGCGAAAACCTCATGGTCGAACGGCGTCATCTTTCATCTCGGCGGCCCCATGGCCGCGGCGCGCAACCTTGCGTTGTCACGTCTGCCGGGAGAGCGTTTCATGCGCCGTTACGACTGGCTGTACGGCTGGAAGCAGGTCTGAACACCGTCACACGGATGTAATGTTTCGGATGTGAATACCCCTGGGTAGCAGCAAAAAACACGCCTGAGGGGGCATCATGGTCGACGTTGTTGCGTCAGACTCTGCAATCCGGCCAAAACTGGACACGGATCACAACTGGATTGCCATCATTCTGTTTGTGGGCTTGCTCGCCGGCGGCTTGGGCTTCACGGCCTACAGCCTCCACCAGGACATAGTCCAGGCTGGCACGCCCATCACGACATGGCTTCCCTTCCTCCTGCTCGGCGTTGCATTGCTGATCGCGCTGGGCTTCGAGTTCGTGAACGGCTTCCACGACACCGCCAACGCGGTCGCCACCGTCATCTATACCCACTCGATGCCGGCCAACGTCGCCGTCATCTGGTCGGGTTTCTTCAATTTCCTCGGCGTGCTGTTTTCTACCGGCGCGGTGGCCTTCGGCATCATCTCGCTGCTCCCGGTCGAGCTCATCCTCCAGGTCGGCTCGAGCGCCGGCTATGCCATGGTGTTCGCCCTTCTGATCGCCGCCATCCTGTGGAACCTCGGCACTTGGTCGCTCGGCCTTCCGGCCTCCTCCTCGCACACGCTGATCGGCTCCATCATCGGCGTCGGTGTGGCCAACGCGCTGATGCGCGGCCGCGACGGCACCTCGGGCGTCGATTGGAACAAGGCGACCGACATCGGCTACTCGCTGCTCCTCTCGCCGCTGTTCGGCTTCTGCTGCGCGGCGCTGCTGTTGCTGGCCCTGAAAGTCCTGGTCCGCAACCGCGAGCTCTACGAGCAGCCCAAGGGCAACCAGCCGCCGCCGCTGTGGATCCGCAGCATCCTCATCGCCACCTGCACCGGCGTGTCCTTCATGCACGGCTCCAACGACGGTCAGAAGGGCATGGGCCTCATCATGCTGATCCTGATCGGCGTCGTGCCGACGGCCTATGCGTTGAACCGCGCCCCGGCGCCGTCCCAGGTGGCAAGCTTCAAGGCCAACGCCGCGGCGGTGGTCGACATCATCGACGCCAAGATCGACGGCCGGCGCGTCGGCGGCGATCCGCGCCCGCTCGTCTCGGCGGCCATCGCATTGCATGAGATCAACAACAACACGCTGCCCGCCGTGGGCGATCTGATCAAGAAGATCGTCACCGGTATCGACCAGTACGGCACGTTCGCCCACGTCCCGGCGGAAGCGGTGGCCAACGTCCGCAACGACATGTATCTCGCTTCCGAGGCCCTGCGCTTCCTGCTCAAGGAAACGGCCACCATCGCCATTTCAAAGGACGAGGCGGCGAAGTTCAAGGCCTTCAAGGCGTCCCTCGACGACGCAACCCGCTTCATTCCGCTCTGGGTCAAGGTCGCGGTTGCGATCGCCCTCGGCCTCGGCACCATGATCGGCTGGAAGCGCATCGTCATCACCGTCGGCGAGAAGATCGGCAAGTCGCACATGACGTACGCGCAAGGCGCCACCGCCGAGCTCGACGCGACCGGCACCATCGGCCACGCCGACGTCTACGGCATGCCCGACA
>JBFXEP010000458.1:0-2879 GCA_050179995.1 Hyphomicrobium sp. | reverse complement strand
GGCGTGGTGGCGGGCTCGCCCAGCTCGGATGCGGGCGAGCCGCAGTGGCAATTCAAGGTGCAGGCGATCGAGGGCGTGCTCTCGGCCGAGGAGTTCGGCGCCCCGCCGGTGCCGATCGAAAGCCTCGAGGCGGCCGGACGCATCATTCCCGGCGAGGGCCTGGTGCAGCTCGCCCAGTTCTCGCTCAAGGCGGGCGGCGGCGAGGTGACGGCGAACGGCGAGGTGATCACCGGCGGCGGCACGCCGAGCACGCGCGTCGAGGCTCAGCTCTCGCCGATGCCGATCATGACGCTCAAGGCGATGTGGCCGCGCGCCGCGGCGCCGGCCGCGCGCGCCTGGGTCGGAACCCAGGTCGAGCGCGGTAGCATCAAGTCCGCCTCGCTAAAGATATTGTCCGGCCGGTTCCTGCAGAGCGATGGCGCGGACGGCCAGGCCCCGCAAGCGGCGCACGACCGGGTCTCGGCGAGCATCGAGGTCTCGGATCTGCGCATGCACCCGCTGCCGAAGAGCCTGCCGATGGAGGCTCCCCAGGCCACGCTCCGCCTCGAGAACAGCACGCTCGAGCTCACGGTGCCGCAAGCCGCCATCATCGCCAGCGATAAGAGCCAGCTGCCGCTCAGGGACGTGCGCTTCACGGTGGTCGACGTCATGCAGGAAGCGCCGATGGCGGAGCTGGCGATCAAGTCGCAAGCCAGCCTTTCGGCGCTGATCGACACGCTGAACCACAGCCAGCTTCATCTCGCTGGCGAGGGCCCGCTTCCCGTCGAAGGCGTGGAGGGGAAGGTCGACGGCGAGATCAAGATCGCGATGCCGCTCGTCAGCGGCGGCAGCGTGGTCAAGGCCGAGGGCAAGGCGCGCATCACCGAGCTCAAGGGCAAGAGCAAGGTGCACAAGATCGATCTGCAGGGTGGCACGGTCGACATCAGCGTGTCCGACGTCGGCGTCATCGCCAAGGGGGACATGATCCTCAACGGCGTGCCGGCCAAGCTGCAGATGCAGCGCATCCTCGATGCGCCGCCCGAGATGCAGCCGCCGATCCGGCTCCTCACCACGCTCGACAATTCCGACCGCACGCAGCTCGGCCTCGACGTCAATCACCTGGTGCAGGGCAGCGTGCCGGTCGAGGTCAGCGTGACGCAAAAGGCCGTGGGACCGGCCGCCATCCACGTGCGCGCCGACCTTACCAACGCCGAGCTCATGTTCGTCGACCTCGCATGGCGCAAGTCGCCGGGGCGCATCGCGTCGCTCGAGTTCGACGTCGATGCCGCCGATCCGACGCGGATCGGGCTCACCAACTTCCGCCTGGTCGGCGACACCATCGCCGTCGACGGCACGCTGACCGTCGACGAGAAGCGCGAGGTGCGCTCGTTCTCGTTCCCGAACTTCTCGCTCAACGTGGTGTCGCGCCTCGCGGTCGAAGGCACCATGGGCGACAACCGCATCTGGAAGATCAAGGCCACAGGCGCGACGTTCGATGCGAAGGATGTCTTCCGCCAACTGCTCGTGCTCGGCAACACGTCCGACTCGGAGATCAAGCCGCTGCATCCGGCGAACGGCGTCGATCTCACGGCGGAGATCGGCACCGTGCTCGGGCACGGAGACCTCTCGCTCAGGAAGTACACGGCGAAGATCTCGGAGCGCGGCGACAAGCTGGTCTCGATCGATGCGGCGGGTACGCTCGACGGGGGAGCGCCGCTCACCATCGTGCTCAAGGATGGCGGCTCGCGCGTGGTGCACGCGCAATCGGCGGACGCCGGGCAGGCGTTCCGGCTGATCGGCTTCTATCCCAACATGCAGGGCGGGAACGTCCGACTCGAGGTGGACCTCGAGGCCAAGGGGAATGCGGAGAAAAGCGGCGTGCTGTGGG
The DNA here is from genome assembly GCA_050179995.1 of Hyphomicrobium sp. GTDB lineage: Bacteria > Pseudomonadota > Alphaproteobacteria > Rhizobiales > Hyphomicrobiaceae > Hyphomicrobium_C. The sequence continues at coordinate 1,012 of JBFXEP010000458.1, read as the reverse complement.
TGGAGGATTTCCGCGTCCTCGGCGACACCATCGTCTCGGACATCTATTCGGGCGGCGAGGCGAGCCCGGAGGGCGGCAAGCAGAAGAAGGTCCAGCGCGAGGTTTTCGAGTTCCAGCGCATGCGCGCGCCGTTCGAGGTCGGGCACGGGCAGTTCGTGCTCGACGATTCCTATGTGCGCGGACCGCTGCTCGGCGCTTCCATCCGCGGCACGGTCGACTACAACACGCGGCGCCTGAACCTTGGCGGCACGTACGTGCCTCTGCAGGGCATCAACGCGGCGCTGTGCGAAATCCCTGTGATCGGACCCGTGGTCACCGGCTTCGACTGCCAGGGCGTGTTCGGCCTCACCTACTCGATCGAAGGGCCGATGGCGTCGCCGCAGGTGTACGTCAATCCGCTTTCCATGTTCACGCCCGGCATCCTGCGCGCCATCATGGAGATGACGAACCCCAACCCGCAGGTGAGGCCGGTGAAGGAGGATCGGAGCCAGCCGGAGCCGGCGCGCGCCTCGAGCACGTCGGTCTCGGACGGCTCGGGCATCGACGGATGGTCGTCCGAGACGACACCCGCCAGCAAGAAGCAGGGGGCGAAGAAGCCCTAGAGCCCTTCCGCTTTTGAAGGATCGCGGAAAGTTTCTAGTTTTTTGTCTTGTCGTGCTTCTTATCGGACACTTGGGCTCGCACTGCTTCGCAGTGACCGGTTCCCATCCCCGGACCACGTCCGAGGACATGCTTTTCCGGAAGCACTCTAGCAAGGCGCGTCCGAAGCACCCCTCCGCGCGGCTCAGCGCGCGCGATGACGGCTTCGCGTTGCAGCGGCGCGACCGCGCAATCACGACTCATTTCCTGTCTGCTCGATGAGGTGTGTTCCTGGCGGAACTGCGCATCGTCGCAGCATCTCTAGTGTCGAAGCTGCGCCTCGCTCGCCTGGATCAAGAGCGTCGGCGCAGAGGGTCGTGCGCCGGCATGCCGGATGCCGATCGTAGCGCGCGCCCCTCGTCATATGGCTCGG
>JBFXEP010000457.1:0-2883 GCA_050179995.1 Hyphomicrobium sp. | reverse complement strand
CGGACATCATCGACCTCGGCATGGGCAACCCCGACCTGCCGACGCCGCAGCACATCGTCGACAAGCTCGTCGAGACGGTGACGAAGCCGCGCACGCACCGCTACTCGGCGTCGAAGGGCATCCCGGGTCTCAGGCGCGCGCAGGCCGCCTACTATGCGCGCCGCTTCGGCATCAAGCTCGACCCCGAGACGCAGATCGTGGCGACGCTCGGCTCGAAGGAAGGCTTCGCCAACATGGCGCAGGCGATCACGGCGCCGGGCGACGTCATCATCGTGCCGAACCCGACCTACCCGATCCACGAGTTCGGCTTCCTGATCTCCGGCGCGTCCATGCGGCACGTGAAGGCCGGCAACGGCGACGACTTCCTGCGCGCGGTCGAGCACGCGTGCCGCCATTCGATTCCGAAGCCGATCGCGGTGGTGCTCTCGTACCCCTCGAACCCGACGGCGATGACCGCCGACCTCGCCTTCTACAAAGAGGCCGTCGCGCTGGCGAAGAAGCTCGACCTCATCATCCTTTCCGACCTCGCCTACTCGGAGATCTATTTCGACGACAACCCACCGCCCTCGGTGCTCGAGGTGCCGGGCGCGATCGACATCACGGTCGAGTTCACCTCCCTCTCCAAGACGTACAACATGCCGGGCTGGCGCATGGGCTTCGCGGTCGGCAACGAGCGACTGATCGGGGCGCTGGCGCGCGTCAAATCCTATCTCGACTATGGCGCCTTCACGCCGATCCAGGTGGCGGCCGCGGCGGCGCTCAACGGATCGCAGGATTGCGTCGAGGAGATCCGCCGTACCTACAAGAGCCGGCGCGACTGCCTGGTCGAGAGCTTCGGGCGCGCGGGCTTCCCCGTGCCGCCGCCGCCGGCAACCATGTTCGCGTGGGTGCCGATCCCCGAGCCGTTCTGCGCCATCGGCTCGGTCGAGTTCGCTAAGCTTCTGATCGAAAAGGCAGACGTTGCGGTTTCGCCGGGCCTCGGCTTCGGCGAGTACGGCGAGGGGTTCGTGCGCATCGCGCTGGTCGAGAACGAGCACCGCATCCGGCAGGCGGCGCGCTCGATCAAGAAGTTCTTGGCGCAAGCGCAGGAAACCCTGCATAACGTCATCCCCATCGCGCAGACAGCCAGCCGCTAGCCCTAAAGCTTAGATTTTGCCAACCATGTCAGAGCCTTTGACCCTCGGCGTCGCCGGACTTGGCACCGTCGGAATGGGTCTCATTCAACTGCTTTCGGCGCATGCGCCGCGCCTTGAGAAGCTGCTCGGGCGGCAGGTCGTCGTCACCGGCGTGTCGGCGCGCTCGCGTGACAAGGCCCGCGGCGAGGGTTTCGGCACCGCGCGCTGGTTCGACGATCCCGTTGCGCTGGCGAAAGATGCCTCGAACACGGTGTTCGTCGAGCTGATCGGCGGCGAGGACGGTCCGGCTAAGGCCGCCATCGAGGCGGCGCTCCACGCGCGCAAGCATGTGGTCACCGCCAACAAGGCGCTGCTCGCCAAGCACGGCATCGCGCTCGCCCGGCTCGCCGAGGCGCAGGGCGTCTCGCTCAACTTCGAGGCGGCGGTCGCGGGCGGCATCCCGATCATCAAGATGCTGCGCGAGGCGCTGGCCGCCAACCGCGTGCGCCGCGTCTATGGAATCCTCAACGGGACGTGCAACTTCATCCTGACCAAGATGACGGATGAGAACCGCGCCTTCGGCGATGCGCTGCGCGAGGCGCAGGAGCTCGGCTTCGCGGAGGCCGATCCGTCCTTCGACATCGGCGGCTTCGATGCGGCGCACAAGCTGTCGCTGCTCATCTGCCTCGCGTTCGGCACCACGGTGGCGTTCGACGCCATCCATGTGGAAGGCATCGAGGGTATCACCACGGCGGACATCGAGGCGGCGACCGAGCTCGGCTATTGCGTGAAGCTGCTCGGTGTTGCGGCGCAAACGGAGCACGGCATCGAGGCGCGCGTGTCGCCGGTGCTGGTGGCCGAGGAGTCGGCGCTGGCGGAGGTTTCGGGCGTCACGAATTGCGTCGGCATCGACGGCGATTTCGCGGGCAACCTGCTGCTGGTCGGCCCTGGCGCGGGTGCGAAGCCCACGGCCTCGGCGGTGGCGAGCGACATCGTCGACATCGCGCGCGGCCTCGTCATGCCGCCTTTCATCCGGCCCACAGCGGTGCTCGAGCCCGCCAGGCCCGCCGATCTCGCCTCGCGCCTCGGGAACTATTATGTGAGACTATCCGTCTACGACCGGCCGGGCGCCATGGCCGCAATCATGAAGCGCATGAGCGACGAGACCGTGTCGCTCGAGAGCATCGTGCAGAAGAAGCCCGGCCCGGTTCATCCCGGCCAGGCGGCCGAGCCGCCGCCCGGCGCAGGCGAGGCGGCGGTCAACGTGATTTTGATTACGCACGACACCACCGAGGCGGCGATGCGCAAGGCGCTCAAGGCCATCGAGGACGACGGGCAGGTCAAGGGGCGTCCGCAGATGATCCGCATCGAGGATCTCTAGAGCGCGATCAGTTTTGATTGAATCGTGATCGCGCTCTAGGCATTTGATGAGACCGATGATTCACGCTTCGGACTGATAAGGTCCGAAGCGATCATGGTCTAGAGGGCTGACGCAAGGGGCGTGAGATGGCGAAGGACAATGGTGACGATGCGGTCGGGCTCGATCGCATGCTGGTGCTCGAGGTGGCGCGGGTGACGGAAGCCGCCGCGCTGGCGGCGGCGCGGTTCTGCGGTCGCGGCAACGAGAAGGCCGCCGACAAGGCCGCCGTCGATGCCATGCGCCACGAGCTCGGGCGTGTGTCGCTCAGGGGCACCGTCGTCATCGGCGAAGGCGAGATGGACGAGGCGCCAATGCTCTATATCGGCGAGGAGGTCGGCAACGGCACGG
>JBFXEP010000456.1:0-2885 GCA_050179995.1 Hyphomicrobium sp. | reverse complement strand
GCATGCTGGGCGAAGGCAAGAGCCTGCAGGGCATCGCCGACGCCATCGGCATCGCCTACAAGACGGTGGCCAACTCGTGCGGGCGCATCAAGGAGAAGCTCGACCTGCCGCGCACCTCCGACCTGATTCGCTTCTCGATCGAGAACCGTCGCAACTAATCCCCCTCGAAATCGGGAACTTTTCCCGCCTGCCGGTCCTGGCCAGCGGTGCTAAATTTTCCTGGTCCGTGCGGAGGTTACCCATGAGAATTCTGGTCGTCGACGATCATGCCGTGGTCCGTGAAGGCGTCCGCCGGCTGCTCGCCACGATCAACGGCGCCGAGGTGCATGAGGCGGCCACCGCCGAGGACGCCATGGCGCTTGCGCGCTCCCTCGATCCCGATGTCGTCGTGCTCGACATCAATCTCGGTGGCACCAGTGGCCTCGAGGTGCTGCGCCGCCTCAAGGCGGAGAACGTCGCCGCCCGCATCGTCATGTTCACCATGCACGCCGAGCCGAGCTACGCCATGCGCGCGCTGGTGGCGGGTGCCGCGGGCTATGTCAGCAAGAGCGCCGGAGCCGAGGAGCTGGTGACGGCCGTGCGGAGCATCGCCTCGGGCGATCGCTATCTCGACAGCACGATCGCGAGCGACCTCGTGTTCTCCTCGACCGAGGGCCGCGACCCGCTGCACAAGCTCACCAACCGCGAGGTGGATATCCTGCGTCTGCTCGGAGACGGGAAGAGCTTCTCCGAGATCGCCGGGACGTTCGGCATCGCCTACAAGACAGTCGCCAACGCCGCGAGCCGCCTCAAGGAGAAGCTCGGCGTCGCCCGCACCGCCGACCTCATCCGCCTCTCCGTCGAGCGCCGCGTGGTTTAGCGCGTTTTCCGACTTAGGTCGCCCCCCTCACCCGAAAGCGATTTTCAATCGCTTCCGGGCTCTCCCCAAGGGGAGAGGCGAAGGTGTGTGACACGATGAGGAGCCGCCACTCTCTCTCCCGTCATGGCGGAGCTATGCTTCGCATGGGCGGGGAGAGGGTTAGAGCCTACCCGGCGGAGGCCCGGGGGTTAGGGGACACTGCACTACTGTCACGGCGCGCGCTTGGAAAGTCCCTCACCTGCCCTCTTCGCCTTCGGCTCGACGGGCATCCTCTCCCGTCCCGGCAGAGGAAAGTAACTCACTTCCTTCTCCCGGGACGGGAGAAGGTGCCCCCGAAGGGGCGGATGAGGGACTTGCCTCTCCCACTCCGCCCCGAGCTCACCCCGCCAACCGCTCGCGCGTCAGCGTCTTGGCGAGCTCCACCGCTGGCTGGTCGAACGGATCGAGCCCGAGTAGCCGCCCGGCGAGAATGGTCTCGATCATGAAATGCATGAGCAGCGCGCCCATCGTGCGCTCGTCGAGCACATCGAGATCGAATGTGCGCACCGGCCGCCCCGCCTGCATCAAAGCGTCGGCGATAGCGTGCGCCTGCGCATCCACCACGTCGCCGATGGTCTTGCCGCCGAGGAACGCCTGCCCGCCGAGCTTGGCCAACCCCGCGTCGAGCGAAGGGCCGAGCCCCCGGCTCGCCACGCGCACCAGCGTGACCGCGATCTCGCGCGGCCCGTCCATGAAAAGCTGGAGCTGGCTGTGCTGGTCGACGGGCCCGAGCGCCGGCACGGGCGTCGAGCCCTCGCCGCCCTTGCCGAGGCTTTCCGCCCACAGCTGCACGTACCAGTCCGCGAAACGGCCGAGCCGGTCGTTGTAGGGCATCATGACCAGCGTGCGGATGCCGCGCTCCTTGGCGAGCCCGATGGCCGTCGCCGCGCCGATGGCCGGCGCGAACGCGGCCGGGAACGAGGCCGACACCAGGCCGTCCACCACCTCGCGCGCGCCGGCGCGAAACCTGCGCACGTCGAGCCCGCGCGCCAGCGCCGGCAGCAGGCCGACGTTGGTGAGGCACGAGAAGCGCCCGCCGACCCCCGTGTGATGCTCGAGCATCGGCACGCCGAGGTGTCCGAGCAGCGCGCGCAGACCGTTCGCCTTGCCCGGCTTGTCGGGCTCCGTGATGCCGAGCATCAGCTCCGGGATGCGCGCTTCGAGCCCAGCCGCCTTGAGCGCGTCGAGCGTGACGAGCAACTGGGTCAGCGTCTCGGTCGTGCCGCCCGATTTCGACGTCACGATGAACCGGGTCTGGGAAAGGTCGAGACGGGCGAGGCCGGCCGCGAGCGTCAGCGGATCGAGGTTGTCGTAGAAGCGCGTGCGCGGCCGCGGGCGGTTTCTGCGGCCCTCCGAGCAGCAGGAGACGCCGGGAAGGTTCCAGCCCCCGAGCTGCGCCAGCATCTGCCCGCCGAGCCCCGACCCTCCCGTACCGTAGAACACGACGGAGCTTGCCCCTTGCGCGAGCTTGTCGAAGGCTTCTTCCGCCGCGTCGATGTCGGCGGTCTCCTCCGGAATGCGGAGCAGCGGCAGGCGGCCGCTCGCGTGGTCGGCCTTGAGGTCGTGCAGCGCCGGCGCGAGCTTCTCGAGCCAGCGCCCGAGCTCGGCTTCGCTCAAGCCGTGCTCTCCGATGGCGCCCGTGAGGCATCCGGCGATCGATTGGCGATAGGCGGCGGAAGGTTTGGCTGAGGTCATGAGGGTCCGGCGGGAATGGCGCCTGCACAACCGGCAGGCCGCAGCTTGGGTTCCGCGACGGCGTAGCCCGTTTCGAAGCCCCCGCCAAGCCATCTCCCTCTCCCCGCCATGGCGGAGCCATGCTTCGCATGGTCCGGGGAGGGGGGTCGGGGTGAGGGGGCAGCGGCAAACGGAAGCGCCAGCTTCTGCCCTCACCCAAACCCTGTCCCCATCGAAGGCGAGGGGGGATGGGGAATCACCCCGTCTTGTCGGCCGTTGCCGTGGCGGGCGGGCCGACGGTGGTCACGATGCG
>JBFXEP010000455.1:0-2905 GCA_050179995.1 Hyphomicrobium sp. | reverse complement strand
CCGGGCCCTGTGCGAAGCCGTGTCGAAAATTGTAAGGGAGATGACCCAATGAAATCCAAGTTGCTGTCTGCGATCGCCATGCCGGCGGCTCTGGCCATCGGCGCCGCTACCGCATTCGCGCAGACCACGCCGCCGTCGCCGTCGCCGTCTCCGTCGCCGGCCACGCCGCCGGCCGAGAACATGCCGGAGACCACCCCGGCGCCGGCACCCTCGCCGTCCGTGACCGATCCCGCCCCGTCGACGGAGGCACCATCCGCGACGGACAAGAGCGCTGATGCGGCAACCAACAGCGCCGGCACATTCGCCGCGACCCAGGCTGCCGACGAGTGGCGCTCGACCAAGCTGGTCGGCCTCGGCGTCTACAACGGCGCCGGCGACCGCGTGGGCGACATCAACGACCTCATCCTCGGCCCCGACGGCAAGGTCTCGAACGTCGTCATCGGCGTCGGCGGCTTCCTCGGCATGGGCGAGAAGCTGGTGGCGGTCGCCTTCAGCGATCTGCAGCTCAACCGCGACTCCGACGGCTCCATGCGCGTGACCATCAACAGCAGCAAGGAAGCGCTCGAGACCGCGCCGGACTTCGCCTACTACGTCACGGAGCCTTCGCCGGCCAAGTAAGCAGGCACTGCGATTCACAACGACAAAGCGCGGCCGTGCTCACGGTCGCGCTTTTTTGTCGGCTGAGATAGGTCTCGGAAAAGCCTAGCGCGGATTCAGGAACTCGCTCGTCTCGGCCAGCCGTGCGAGCCACTTGACGCCGGGCACGAAGCCGACGCGCCGCAACACGCTTCCGATCTCAGCGCCGAGCAGGGGACGGTTCCTGTCGTTGAGCACGGTTCCGCCGATCTGCACGCCCGCCGCCTCGAGCGTGGCCTTCGCCTTCCGGATCTGCTGCTGGCTGGTCTCGCCTGTCACGCACATCATGATCACCGCATCGCTGGCGCGCGCCGCGGCGATGGGATTGATCACGTCGTCGGACTGATCGAGAACCGCGGGCAGGTCCACCACGATGGCATCGTAGGCGGTGAGCACCTCGCTGAACATGCGCCGCAAGCGGTCGACATTGTTGAACTGGGCGCGCGTGGCCCGCGTCGGGTGCGCCGTGAGTTCGTCGTAGCCGCAGGGATTGGAGGAGATGAAGCCCGGCGCTCCCTCGCCCGGCACCCAGTCGGCCCCGATCCCGCTGCCTGTCGGCCGGGTGAGGTCGACGAGGAGCGTCGCCATGCCGGAGCGGCCGTAGGTTTCGGCGAGCATCCGGCAGAGCGCGCTGACGCCGGCCCCTTTCTCGGGGCTGAGCACTGCGAGCACGCGCGATTTGCTGTCGGATGCCACGAGCATGATTTGCTCGACGGCATGCTGCCATGAGCCGTTCATCTGTTCTGCCAATTGCTCCGATGTGCCGTGGCCCGGGCGCGTCGACGACCTTCCGTCGGCGGTCTTCTCTCGCGCTGTCATGTGGCCAGCGTATCATCACGATTCCGGCAATACATCAGCACCGCGAGCCCCTTCCGGGCCTTGATCCCGGACGTGGTTAAGATCGGCGCAGGGGCCCCCGGTGATCCGCCATTGGACGCATCTGTCCAGCGTTAACTTTGACAGCGTATTGCGTCTGACACACGCATTTGGTTGGACTACAAAACAAGTTGTACATCTGGCCTGAGTGAGCGCTTGTCAGACTGTCGTGCAAGGGGAGGCCCGCTTAGGGCCCGGGGAACGGGATCATCCAAATGCTTAGCCGCACATCGAGGCTGGTGACGACAGCGCTCTTTCTCTCCGTTTTCTGCATCGCCTTCTATGCGGCGAAAGGCGGCTTCCTGGCCAATGCGGCGCCGGAGGTGACGCGGCCTGTCGTCGAGCGCGATTGGACCATCGATCCGCCCACCATGCGCGCGGCTCTCGAGCCCGTGCCGCCCCTGGTCGCGCCTCTTCCGCAAACCGCGCCGGTTCAGACCACGGACGCCATGCAGGTCCGCACCGAAGCGCCTGCCAGCGAAGACAGCGTGGAGATCAAGGCTGCGGAGCGCCTGCAGATCAGATTCCAAGGCCACCCTGATCTGACCGGAGAGTATCGCATCGGTTCGGACGGCACCATCTCGGTGCCCGTGATCGGCCGCATTGCCGTAGGCGCCATGAAAGCGGCGGAGCTCGAAACCGCTCTTGCCGAACGGGTCGCCCGCTTCACGGGCCGCGAAGCCTTCGTCACGGTCGAGGTCACCGAATACAAGCCTGTCTTCGTCGCGGGCCATGTCGCCAAGTCCGGCGCGTTCCCCTGGCGGCCGGGGATGAACGTGCTGCAAGCCGTGACCCTGGCAGGCGGCACCGCCCAAAGCGTCGGCGAAACTGGCGAGCTGGAGCGGCTGCAGAAAGCCGTCGCCAACCAGGCGCGCAATCTGGCGTCGCTCGCCCGCCTCGATGCGGAGTGGAACGAGGCGAGCGAGATCGCGATGCCGGCTGCCCTCCTGGCTCTGGTCGGAAGGGACGAGGCCGAGAAGCTGATCAAGGCGCAGACCTCGGAGATCGTCAGCCGGAACGCGTCTCTTGCGGCCAAGCGCATGGCGCTGAAGACGGCACTCGACACCTCCAATCTCGAGCTTGAGGCGCTGAACCAGCAGAGCAAGCGCGTCAAGGAGCAGCTCGACGCACGCGTCAAGCTCAAGTCGCAAGTCGAAGATTTGCAGCAGCGCGGCTATGTGCGGACCGAGCGCGCCGTGGATGCCGCCGCAACTGTAGCCGGCCTCGAGGAGCGCGGGACGAGCATCGCCGTGGCGATCGTGCGTGTTCGCGCCGTCATCGCTGGGCTCGAGCGCGACGAGATCAACTTGCACCACGAGCGCAAGGCCGACAGCGACACCGAGAGATTCCGCGGCGGGCGCGAAATTGCCCAGACCGACATCGAGAGGGAGGC
>JBFXEP010000454.1:0-2909 GCA_050179995.1 Hyphomicrobium sp. | reverse complement strand
TCGCGTCCCAGACCATGATCGCTTCAGGCCCTATCAGCCTGAAGCGTGAATCATCGGTCTGAAAAAAAGACCATGATCGCTTCAGGCCCTATCAGCCTGAAGCGTGAATCATCGGTCTGAAAAAAAGACCATGATCTCTTCAGGCCCTATCAGCCTGAAGCGTGATCTCGGAAGCTTCGGAAGCTCGTTGAGAATGACCCGGTTGATGACAGTGCCGACCCAAGACGCCCGCCAAGGCGCCCGCCAAGACGCCCGAATGTGACGGGCTTTCGTCCCCGCGCGCGTCCAGCTAACGAATCCGGTCATTGCCCAGCCTCAGAGGTCCCATGAGCGACCGCACGAAATTCTACATCACGACCGCCATCTCCTACCCCAACGGCGTGCCGCACATCGGCCACGCCTACGAGGCCATCGCCACCGACGCCATCGCCCGCTTCGAGCGCCTCGACGGCAAGGATGTCTTCTTCCTGACCGGCACCGACGAGCACGGGCTCAAGATGAAGCAAACGGCGGTGAAAGAGGGCATCGAGCCGCTTGCGCTCGCGGATCGCAACACAGCTCGCTTCGTCGAGATGGTGGAGGCGCTCGGCATCTCCAACGACGATTTCATCCGCACCACGGAGGCGCGGCACTACGAGGCCTCGGCCGAGATCTGGCGGCGCATGGAGGCGGCCGGCGACATCTTCAAGAAGAAGTACGGCGGCTGGTACTCGACGCGCCAGGAAACCTACTACAAGGAGAGCGAGACCGAGGTCCGTGACGGTCAGCGCTACGAGACGGAGAACGGTACGCTCGTCGAGTGGACGGAGGAGGAAACCTACTTCTTCCGGCTGTCGGCGTATCAGGATCGCCTGCTCGCGCTTTACGATGCGCACCCGGACTTCATCCTGCCGCCCGAGCGCCGGAACGAGGTCGTGAGCTTCGTCAAGAGCGGGCTCGAGGATCTCTCGATCTCGCGCTCGACGCTCGACTGGGGCATCCCGGTGCCGGATGCGCCGGGCCATGTCATGTACGTGTGGGTCGACGCGCTGACCAACTACGTGACGGCCACCGGGCTTCTGAATACGCCGCAAGACCCGCGCGCCACCTTCTGGCCGGCCGACGTGCACGTCATCGGCAAGGACATCGTGCGCTTCCACGCGGTCTATTGGCCGGCCTTCCTGATGTCGGCCGGGCTCGCGCTGCCGAAACGCATCTTCTCGCATGGCTTCGTGCTGAACAAAGGGGAGAAGATATCGAAGTCGGTCGGCAACGTCGTCGATCCGTTCGACCTTGTGCAAGCCTACGGCCGCGACCAGCTGCGTTACTTCTTCCTGCGCGAGGTGACCTTCGGCCAGGACGGCAACTACTCGCCGGAAGCCATCGCCAACCGCATCAACGCCGATCTTGCCAACAACCTCGGCAACCTGGCGCAGCGCTCGCTGTCGATGATCTACAAGAACTGCGACGGCAGGATCCCGGAGCCGGGCGCCTTCACCGCCGAGGACGAGGCCATCCTCGCCGCCACGGATGCGCTTTACGCCGAGGCGCGCGCCGCCATGGACAAGCAGGCGGTGACGCGCTACCTCGACGCCGTCTGGGCGGTGATCGCCGACGCCAACCGTTATTTCGCGGCCGAGGAACCGTGGGCCAAGAAAAAGACCGATCCCAAGCGCATGGAGACCATCCTTTATGTGACGGCCGAGATCGTGCGCCAGTTCGGCATCTTGGCCCAGCCCGCGATGCCGGAGCTGGCGGGCAGGCTGCTCGATCAGCTCGCGCTCGCGGATGAGGGTCGCGTATTCGCCAAACTCGGGCAAGCCGGCCGTCTCGTGCCGGGCACGCCGATCCCCGAGCCGCAAGGCGTCTTCCCGCGCTACGTAAATCCGGAGGATCGCCGCGTAAATCCGGAGGAGCAACCGAAGCCTCAACCGCCCCCGAAGCAGAAGAAGGGTAAAGGCGAGAAGGGCAGCACGGACGAAAAGTGAAAGTCCCCTCTCCCCAATTGAAGTGCAGACAATGGGGAGAGGGAGGAGTGCTATGATGCTGGTCGACCACCACTGCCACTTGGATTTCCCGGAGTTCACCGACGACCTCGCGGGCGTGGTGGCGCGCGCCAACAAGGCCGGCGTGCGCACGCTGGTCACCATCTCGACGCGTATCCGCCGCTTCGATCAGGTCCGCGCCGTGGCCGAGCGCTTCCCCGACGTCTGGTGCTCGGTCGGCACGCACCCCCACAACGCCGACGAGGAGCTGGACATCGACGCCGCCGAGATCGTGCGCCTCTCCGCGCATCCGAAGGTCGTCGCCATCGGCGAAGCCGGCCTCGACTACTACTACAAGCATTCGAGCCCGGCCGGGCAGGCGCAGGGCTTTCGCACCCACATTGCCGCCGCCCGCGAGACGGGCCTGCCGCTCGAGATCCACACCCGCGACGCCGACGCCGACACCCTCGCCATCCTCAGGGACGAGCACGCGAACGGCGCCTTCCCCGCCGTGCTGCACTGCTACACCGGCGGCCGCGATCTCGCCATGCGTGCCGTCGACCTCGGCCTCTACGTCTCCTTCTCGGGCGTCATCAGCTTCAAGAAGACGGAACCCCTGCAGGAGATCGCCCGCGACGTGCCCCTCGATCGTATCCTGGTCGAGACCGACGCGCCGTTCCTCGCCCCCGTGCCGCATCGTGGCAAAACCAACGAGCCCGCGTACGTCGTGCACACGGCAGCCGCCCTCGCCCGCATCCGCGGCATAACCGAAGGCGAGGTCGCCGCCGCCACGACCGCCAACTTCTTCCGCCTTTACAGCAAGGCCCGTCCGCCCGCCGTCGCCGAGAGCGCCGCCGAATGAGCCTGCGCTTCACGATCCTCGGCTGCGGGTCCTCGGGTGGCGTGCCGCGCATCGGCGCCGGCTGGGGCAAGTGCGATCCGACC
>JBFXEP010000453.1:0-2927 GCA_050179995.1 Hyphomicrobium sp. | reverse complement strand
AGTGCGTGGTGCCCGAGATGTTGCGCGTGCCGCCCGAGCCGGCGCCCACGGCATCGATGGCCTCGTGCATGGCCGCGACCACCTTCGGGTGCTGCCCCATGCCGAGATAGTCGTTGGAGCACCACACGATGATCGGCTTCGTGCCCGCGGGGGACACGTGATCGGCGGTGGGATACGCACCGCGATGGCGCTTGACGTCCGCGAAGACCCGGTAGCGCCCCTCGCGCCGGATCGCATCGAGGGCTGCCTTGAACTGCTTCGCGTAATCGAGCATCGACGTTTCCCTGGGGCCTTCGTTCTTGTTGTCCGCCGATGTATCTAACGGCAGGGAGAGGCTAGATGCCAGCATCCCTCGTAAACTGTTACAGTGCAACGGCTGATATGTCGCGGTTGGAGCCCGGGTTACAAGCGCCGACGGCGGAATTTTTCCGGCGATGCCACACCCCCTCGGCACCCGACCCGAAACTACGTGCTTGGTATGTGTATTGCGGCGCGAAACGCCCCGCCTTGACGCCGGTCAAACACGAGCGCCGAACTCGTCAATACGACGTGGCGATCTCCGCCACGCCGTCGCGATTGTAGAGGTCGCGGCGGAACTGGATGGTGCCGTCCTCGGTCGCCCAGGCGGTGATGTAGACGAAATGCAAGGGCACCGGCGTCGCGAGCTTCACGTCGAGCCTCTGCCCCGTCTCCTTCATCTTCGAGACCTTCTCCTCGTCCCAGCCGTCGTTCTGGCCGAGGAGCCAATAGGCCAGCCGCTCGATGTTGTGCACGCGGATGCAGCCCGAGCTCGCCGCGCGGAAGTTGCGCCCGAAGAGACCTTCCGACGGGCTGTCGTGCATGTAGACGGACTCGCCCGACGCGAAGTTGATCTTGACGAAGCCGAGCGGGTTGTCCTTTCCGGGCGGCTGCCGGTACGAGTAGGACTTGGGCGCCGACGTGCTCCAGTCTATCTTCTCCGGATTGACCTTCTTGCCGCTGCCGTCGTAGGCCTCGATGCCCGTCTTGATGAGCACGTTCTCGCCCTTCTCCTGCAGCTCGCGGCCCTGCGGGATGAGGTCCTTCGAGATCACCGTCGGCGGCAGCCGCCAGACGGGATTGAAATTCATCTCCGTGATGGTGGAGCGCAGGAGCGGCGTCGGCCGGTCCACTTTGCCGACCACGCCCGTGTGCCGCGTGATGACTTTGTTGAGCGCCACCGCCTCCACTTGCGCCGCCGGGATGTTGACCACCACGTACTTGCGCTGCGGCTTGACGACGGCCGCCATCTCGGTCAGCCGCTTGAGGTTGGTCTTGAGCTGCTTCAGGCGGTCCGCGGCCGTGACGTTGAGCGCCGCCACCGTCGGCGGGTCGAGACGGCCGTTCGGAGTCAGCCCGTTCGTCGCCTGGTAGGCCTTGAGCGCCTCGACGAGCGTCCCGTCGAGCGTCTCGCCCCCGGCCGCATCCGCCGCGAGCTCTCCCGAGACGATGAGCCGGTCCCTGAGCTCGACGATGGCGAAATGGTCCTCGCCGGGCTTCACGGTCGCCTCCGGCACGGCGATCCATCCGCCCGCCTCGACGATGCGCTCGTAGCGCACGATTGCCGCCTTGGTCGCCTCGATGTTGGCCGAGGAGAGCGTCGGATAGCCCGGCGGCGGATTGCGCTCGAGCTCCTTCAACTGCTCGCGCTCAGTGGCCGGATCGCTCGCCCCGCCGCCATCCGTCGGCCCGAACTGCAGCGCCCAGAAATCGTCATCGGCTGACGCGGCGCCAACGGAAAGCGCGAGCGCCGCGGCGGCTGCGCCGAGCCGCACACCCCGCATGCACCGTCCCAGAACCACCATGGAGCCCCCTACAGCCGCCCTTGGCTTTCCACTCACCTGCTCGGAGACGAGAACGAGAGCCACGCCCGGAGCACGGAGTCGCAGCGACAATTGCATGTTCCGGCCTTGACCAAAAGCCCTGGCCGCCACCGGGCCTGGCGGTGATGCCGGCCTGCCACAAGGCTGGGCGGGACCGCCGTATCCGCTGCTCCACGCGTCGGACGCAGCACATAACCGCTTGTTTACGCGTCCGAATCAACAATGCTGGATCGGAGTTCCGGGCTACCGGGCATTGGGTGGGGCCGAGGGGAAGGCCGCATGGCCGCGACGGCACTAGGGAACGCAGCCGCCGTTCCGCTGTGGAGGACGTACACGGCCGGTGCCACGCCGGGCGCCGTGCTGGCCCTCGGCGTGCGCGACGCGAGGGGCGGCGCCATCCGCGACTCGATCCTGGCGGCTGTTGGCGCCGATCCCCGCCTGGGCGCGACCTACACCGCCGAGCTCGCCAGGGGAAACGCGGACGGCTCGGCAGCGCCCGCCGGCGTCGCCGCCCGCAGCGTCGCCCACAACGCCCTCTACGCTACCATCATGGCGCATCGGGCGAGCTTCCCGCCCGACCGGTTTGCCATCTTGACTGACCTCGGCAACGGCGCGTCGATCACGACCGAGGTCCCGCCCGCGGCCGCGCGGCCGGACCCGGCGGTCGCCGCAACCGGCTCCAGTGCCGGATGGCGCACCGCCGAGGCCCGCATCGCGGCCCTGTCGAGCGGTGACGGCGACGCGGCGGCGAGCCCCCTCCCGGCCCGCCAGCGCGCCGAAGCCGCCTACGCCCACATTGATTGAGAGAGGCGCCGAGAGCGTCCCTCTCAAGCGCGATCACGATTCAATCAAAGCTGATCGCGCTCTAGAGACGGAAGCGGATCTGGTCCGTCCAGAAGCGCTCGAGACGGCCCAGCGCCTTGTTGAGGCCGTGCAGCTCGCCGCTCGTCACCTGGGCAACGGCCTCGACCGAGCCGAGCTGGCGCTGATAGAGCCTGGCCACGACCTCGGCCGCCTGCCGGCCCTTGGCCGAGAGCGACACGCGCACGCTGCGCTTGTCCGCCTCGCTACGCTCGTAGTCGACGT